>NZ_JBCDMW010000035.1:0-94774 GCF_038433155.1 Luteococcus sp. H101 | reverse complement strand
TGTTTCGGTGGTCATGTCAAAAGGGAAACACCCGGTCCCATTCCGAACCCGGAAGTTAAGCCTTTTAGAGCCGATGGTACTGCAGGGGGGACCCTGTGGGAGACTAGGACACCGCCGGACTTACAAACACCCCTTTGGGTAACCAGCAATGGTCACCCAAAGGGGTGTTTTGCATGCCCTGACCAGGCCCGGCCTTCGGCTTCCCGGGCAAGGCACTGGGCGTGGCCCGGGGGAGTGGCCCCAGGGAGTCTCAGGAGACGAAGGGCGTCAGGGCAGCGGCCAGCCGGGGCAGGGCCTCTTCCACGTAACCCTTGGCCTTGCCACGGATTGGCTTGTAGAGCTTGGCGATCGCGGCATTGTCGGGGGAGGCTGCCTTCGCGTCGGCCACCGTCAGCAGGTCGTCGGCCACCTCACCGGACCGGCTGGCCAGGTAGGCGCCGAAGTCCTGGTCACCCTTGGCATTCCAGTACGGCTCCAGCGCCGCGGCGATGTCCGGCAGCATGGCATTGGTGCCCTTGACCACAATGCCATCCTTCATCTTCTTGGCGCTGGCGTAGGCGCCCTTGAGCGCCATGCCGCCTAGGCCGCCCTTGCCGGCCACCTCCTGGTCAATGACGGTGCTGATCGCCTGGACCACCTGGGGACGATTCGTAGGATTGAGCAGCGACTCGCTGAAGCTCATGATGTGCCTCTCGGTAGGGTGTACATCCTCCATTGTGACGGCATCGGGCAGGCAGGTCAGCTCTTGGGCCCGCGTGGTTGCAGGTCCACGAAGCGCACGTCAGCGGTGCGCAGGTCGACGATGGCCAACCGATCCAGCAGAGGGCGGCCCAGACCAGTGAGGATCTTCACGGTCTCGGCTGCCTGCCAAGCTCCCGCCAGGGCGGGAGTGGCACCCAGGATGTCCGGGGGAGCCGGCGCCTCCTCGCGATGGGTCACCACGTCCTCCCATTGGGTGTGTCCGGGGAGGAAGACGCTCAGCACGGCGCTCCAGCCGTCGATGGCGGCCCACACCCAGGGTACCCCGGCGGCGCGGCAGGCCGTGGAGATGGCGGCCCGGGAGGCCATCCGATCCGTGCAGTCCACCACCACGTCGTGCTCGGCCACCAGGGCCACGTCCTGGCCGGTCAGCCGGTGGTCCAGCGGCGTGATGGACAGACTGGGGGACAGGGCGCGCATCCGGGCGGTGGCCAGCTCCACCTTGGGGCGGCCCACATCAGCCGCGTTGAACAGGGTCTGCCGGTTCAGGTTGGAGGGGGCGACGACGTCGTCATCCATCAGGGTGATCCGGCCGATCCCTGCGGCCACCAGCGCGGGAATGGCGCCGGCCCCCAGGCCGCCGCAACCCACCACCAGCACCCGGGAGTCGGCCAGCCGCTGCTGACCGCCGTCGCCCAGGAGGGCCTGTTGGCGCAGCCAGGTCTCTTGGGTGGTGTGCTCAGCAGTCACCAAGACCCACCCATTCCGTGCTGCCGTCGTCGAAGACCTGGTTCTTCCACACCGGCACTCGCTCCTTGATCCGGTCCACCAGCGCAGAACACGCCGCGAAGGCCTCGGCCCGGTGGGCGCTGGCACAGGCGGCCACCAGGGCCACGTCACCGATCGTCAGGTCCCCGGTCCGGTGTTCGGCGAATGCGTTCACCCCGAACTCGGACTCCACCTCGGTCACGACGGCGGCCATCGCTGCCGCGGCATCCGGGTGCGCGCTGTAGGCAAGGGCGATGACGCCGCGGCCATGGTCATGGTTGCGGACCACGCCCTCGAAGAGCACACAGGCGCCCATCCGGGAATCCAGTACGGCCTCCCGGGCACGTCGGGGGTCCAGCGGATGGGGCAGCACAGCGGCATGGGGCATGCCGACAGGATACGCGGTGGCTACTGCTTTGCACGGACAAGGCCGTAGTATGTCGAGCATGACTTCTGGGCAGCTGGTGGACCGCTTCGGCCGCCGGGCGAGCGATCTGCGGCTGTCCGTCACCGACGTGTGCAATCTGCGGTGCACCTACTGCCTACCCGCCAGCGGCGTGACCTGGCTGCCGCGGGCCACCATTCTGGAGGGCGATGAGTTGGCCCGCCTGGCACACATTGGCATCAGCCAGCTGGGGATCACCAAGATCAGGCTGACCGGTGGCGAACCCCTCACCCGGCCCGACCTGAACGGGATCGTCGCGGCCATCCACGGGCAGCATCCCGCGGTGGAGATCGCGTTGACCACCAATGGCGTCGGCTTGGCCGAGCGTGCCGATGATCTTGCCCGGGCGGGGTTGACCAGGGTGAACGTCTCGCTGGACACGGTGCACGAGGACACCTTCCGGCGGCTCACCCGGCGCGACGGGCTGAGCCGGGTGCTCGCCGGGATCCGGGCCAGCGTCGCCGCCGGCCTGGGGCCGGTCAAGATCAACTCGGTGCTGCTCCAGGACGTGAACGACGGCGAACTACTGGACCTGTTGGGTTATTGCCTGGCCGAGGGAGCCGAGCTGCGCATCATCGAGCAGATGCCCATTGGCGCCACCCGGGACTGGGCCCGGGAGAACCTGATCAGCGCCGCGGACATCCGGGGCCGAATCGAGCAGCGCTACCAGCTGCGTTCCCTGCCCGGACGGGGGCCGGCCCCGGCCGAACGCTGGGAGGTGCTGGACGCCGGCCGGGTGCTCGGCACCGTCGGGATCGTCGCCTCGGTCACCGAACCCTTCTGCGCGGCCTGCGACCGCACCCGGATCAGCGCCGACGGACAGCTGCGCTCCTGCCTGTTCTCCCAGACCGAGACCGACCTGCGCACGCCCTTGCGTGCCGGTGCCAGCGACGAGGAGCTGGCCGGTTTGTGGGCCGACGCCATGTGGGCCAAGCCCCGCGCGCACGGCAGTGACGCCGGCGGCTTCGGCACCCACTTCATCCAACCTGCCCGACCCATGAATGCCATTGGAGGCTGAGATGCAGATTCGCTGGTTCGCCGGGGCCGCCGAGGCCGCGGGAGTGACGGAGGATGAGATGGCCGCCGACTGGCCAGACCAGAAGGACGGTGAGCAGACCGTGCGTGCGGTGCTCGCCGAGCTGCATCCCGGGGCCGAGCAGGTCCTGGGCCGGTGTTCCTTCCTGGCCGATGGCCGCTCCATACCCGGCGACGACCCGTGGCCGCAGACCGCCTGCGTGATCGACGTCCTGCCGCCCTTCACCGGCGGCTGAGGCAGGGGGATGACCACCATGGGCCAAAACCCCGCCGCACAGATCATCGTCGTCTCCGATCGTGCGCTCACCGACCCCGGGGAGAACCGCGCCGGCCCCGTGATCCAACTGGCGCTGGAGGCTGCCGGCTGTGAGGTGGCCAGCAGTATCGTCGCCAGCGACGCCGATTCCGTCGCCAAGGCCCTGCGCGCGGCCGTGGCCACCGCCCGCGTGGTGATAACCATTGGCGGGACCGGCATCCGCCCCGGGGATGTGGTCAGCGACCAGACCGCCGCGCTCGGGCTGCTGGAACTGCCCGGGATTGCGGAGGAGATCCGGCGTCGGGGAGCGGCCAAGACCGGCGTCGCGCTGCTCTCCCGCGCGCACGCCGGTCTGGTGGAGACGCCCGAAGGGCGGGTCTTCGTGCTCAATGCGCCCAGCTCGCGCGGGGGCGCCAGGGATGTGGCCGAGCTCCTCGCGGAACTGTTGCCGGACCTGCTCCGGGACCTGTCCGGCCGCCCGCGCTGAGCGGTGGGGAGGGCGGAGTTCAGACCTTCGGGATGGGCCCTCACGGCCGGTCAGCGGGTCAGCAGCACCTGGACGGGCGAGCCCGCAGCGACGTCGTCCGCAACGATGGCCAGACCGTCCGCCCGGTGCAGGGTCCCGATCCGGTGCGAGCCGTGCCCGCCGGGCGCCGGCAGCGCCAGACCGTCGCGGAGCATCACGTCCACCAGCCGGGTCCGGCCGGGGCGGGTGCCGAAATTCTCGCCCGCGCGGCAGGTCAGCAGCCGACGGGAGTCCGGGGTACCGGTCAGGGCATCCAGCACGGCCCGGACGAAGAGCTGCAGCCCGACGTGCACCGCCACCGGATTCCCGGGCAGGGCGATCATCGCGACCTCCCGGCCGGCCAGCAGCACATGACCCCAACCCTGCGGCTTGCCCGGGGTCATCGCCACACTGCCCAGCCGCAGCCGAGCCCGGGGGGAGTGGGCAGCCCATTCCTGCAGCACGTCGTGTGAGCCCACCGACACCCCGCCGGTGGTGACCACCAGGTCCGGCAGCTCGGTCAGCTCGTCGAGGATCCGGTCGATGGCCTGGTGATGGTCCCCGGCATGGCGGACGGTCAGCGGCTCGGCGCCCAGCTCCCGCAGGGTGGCGGCCACCAGCACGGAATTGGAGTCCGGGATCTGCGCCGGGCCCAGGGTGTGGCCCGGGTCCGACAGTTCGTCGCCAGTGGTGATCACCAGCACCCGGGGTCGACGCCGGACCGGAAGGGTGGTCAGACCGGTGGCGGCCGCGGCGGCCAGCTCGGTGGCGCCCAGCACGGTACCCGCGGTGAGCAGCAGGTCGTCGACGGCCACGTCCTCCCCGGCGGGGCGGATGTGGCAGCGCTCCTCCGAGCGCAGGATGGTCACCGAAGCGGGCACCGGCCCAGCGCCCGGGGCGGCGTCGGTGAGCTCCACCGGCACCACCACGTCACAGCCGTCGGGGATCCGGGCGCCGGTCATGATCCGCACCGCATGTCCGGGGGCGGGAGAGAACGGGGCGGCGCCAGCGGGCAGCTCACCGTCGACGGGAAGCACCATCGGCGTCGTTGCCAGGTCACTGCGGCGCAGGCAGAAGCCGTCCATCGCGGAGCAGTCGAAGGCCGGCACCGGGATGACGGCCCGGACATGGCCGGCCAGAAGCAGACCGTGGCAGCCGAGCAGCGGCTCGGACACCACGGGGAGAGGGGTGACGAGCCCGCCTACCCGGATGCGGTGGGCATCCAGAGAGACGGGCTCGTCGGCGGCGGGGGAGTACGCGCTCACGCCTCGCGCTTCTCCTTCAGCACGAAGGCCAGGGCAATCCCCAGCACCGCGGTGGCCACCAGCGCCCACAAGCCCTTGGCGTAGGAGTGGGTGGCGGCGTCATAGGTGGCGGCCATCACCAGCGGCGGGAAGTAGCCACCCAGGCCGCCGGCGGCGGCGACGGTGCCGGAGATGGCGCCCACCTTGTCCTTGGGCGAGACCCGCGGCACCCAGCCGAAGACCGAACCCTGACCCAGCCCGAGGCAGGCGGCCATGAACAGGAAGGTCAGGCCGGTCAGGGCGCCCTCCTTGGGCTGGGTGGAGGCGACGAAGGCCATGGCGGCGACGCCGGCCAGCGAGGCCAAGGTGACGATCTTGGGGCCGATCTTGTCCGCCAGCACACCACCGAAGGGGCGGGCCAGCACGGCGGCGATCACGAAGGTGCCCATCCGGTTGGCGGCGGCCACCGTGTCCAGGTGCGGGTAGACGGTGGTCAGGTACTTGGTGAGGAAGGTGGAAAAGGCCACGAATCCACCGAAGACGATGGCGTAGAGGAAGCACATTTCCCAGGTGATGGCCAACTTGAGCGCGGCCGTGATCCGCGGCACCAGCGGCTGGTGCTGCGGCTCCCAGGCGGGGGACTCCTTCATGGTGAACCAAACCAGGGCGGCCACGGCGACGACGATCCCCGCGATCACGTAGTGGGCGGTGGCATAGCCCAGCGCCTTGACCAGGCGAGGGGTGACGAAGGCCGCGACGGCCGTGCCGATCATGCCCATCCCGAAGACACCATTGGCGAAGCCGCGCTTCTCCGCGGCATACCAAGCGCTGGAGAAGGGGATGCCGACGGCGAAGATGGTGCCGGCAATGCCCAAGTAGAAGCCGGCGGCGATCAGCAGCGGGTAGTTCTTCATCTGGCCCGCGACGGAGACCAGCACCACAGCCGGGGCCGAGAGCAGCAGGATGGCGGTGAACATCTTGCGGCCGCCCAAGCGGTCGGTCAGCGCGCCCACCAGGATGCGGCCCAGCGAGCCGACGATCACCGGGGTGGCCAGGATCATGGCGATCTGGCCCTCCTTCAGGCCCATCGAGGTGGCATAGGTCTTCTGCATGGGGGCAATGGACATCCAGGCCCAGAAGCCGGTGCAGGAGGCCAGGGTGGCCAGGATGACCTGACCCAGTTGGCCGCGCAGCTGCGGGGCCGGGGAAGTGGTGGTGCTCATCGACGAGTCTTTCTGTCAGGGGTACCGATGGGGTCCCAGCCGCGTCGGCCGCCGGTGCCCTGGCTGGACGGCGTCGCGACGCCGTCCCGGCTGCGGTAGACGATGTAGGGCCGGAAGAGGTAGTGCAGGGGTGCGGTGAAGGCGTGCACCAGCCGGGTGAAGGGCCAGATGGCAAAGAGCAGCAGGGCCGCCAGGACGTGCAGGTGGAAGGGCAGGGTGGCCTTGGTCATGGCCTCGACATCGGGCTGGAAGGTGAACAGCGAGCGGAACCACGGGGAGACGGTCTCCCGGTAGTTGTGCTCGGTGCCGTCCGGGGCGTGCGCGCCGAACAACGTCGCGCAGGTTCCCAAGATGATCGCCGCCGCCAGGAAGACGTACATCGCCTTGTCATTGGTGGTGGTGGCGTTGAAGACCTCGCCGGTGGTGCGGCGACGCCAGATGAGCATCACCAGGCCAATGATGGTGGCGGCCGCGGCCACCAGGCCGCCGCCCATGGCCAACAGGTGGTAGTTGTGCTGGCTGAAGCCGATCGCGTCGGTCCAGGACTTGGGGATCACCAGGCCCATGAAGTGCCCCGCCGCCACGGCCAGGATGCCGAAGTGGAACAGGGGAGAGGCGATCTTGAGCAGCGTGCTCTCGTACAGCTGCGAGCTGCGGGTGGTCCAGCCGAACTGGTCATTCTGGTAGCGCCAGATGGTGCCGCCGATCAGCAGCGTGACGCAGGCATAGGGGAGCATGCCCCACAGGAAGGTGTTCACTGCTTCTTCTCCTTGGAACGGCCAGTGAGACGGGAGATCAGGGAGGGCCGGGGGGCCTCGACAGGCTCGGCCGCCGGGGTGGGAATGGCATCCGGGGTGGCCGTGGGCATGCCGAGGAAGTCCCCGCCATAGCCCTCCAGGCCCACCTGCTCGACGGGCATCGCCGCGTCCACCATGGCCTGCACCTCGGCCCGGGTGCTGGGGGAGCGGCCCGGCAGCGTCGAGCACAGGGCCTGCAGGATCCCGGCCTGGGGCAGGTCGTCGCGCTCCAGTTGCATCCGCAAGAGCTCCAGGCTGGGGCGGTAGCGGGTCAGCAACTCGGTGCCGCGCTGCGGGTCACCCAGCGCCGCGAATTCCAGCACCAGCGGCAGATGGTCCGGCAGCTCGCCGCCAAGATCCACCAACAGCCCCGAATCCCGGTAGACCTGCTTGATCCCGGCCAGCACCTCGCCCCGGCGGCGGGTGTCGCCGTCGGTCCAGTAGCTCAGGTGCAGGGCATGCCGACGGGAGATGTCGAACTCCTGCACGTGGAAGCTCTGGGACTCGGTCAGGCTCTGCGACTCCAGATGGCCGAAGGTGGCGGCAAAGGCGGGCGCGAAGGGCGTCTCCGCGATGGCCGCGCGCAACACGGGCAACCGGCCGAGGAGTTCCTCGTCGGGATAGCTGAGCAGCAGGGAGGCCACCTGATAGCAGATCTGGCTGGAATCCAGGTTGGTGACCGCGCTGGTCATGGACGCGGTTCCTGTTCGACGCGGGACCAGTCGACGCCACTGCGATCAACCCCGGGCAGGCCGTCAGCCGACGGCATCAGCGGCGGGGGAGCGGCGTCGGCCTCAGCGGCCGCCTGGCGCGCCTTGATCGACTGGTAGGTCTCGATCGCCACCGGCACCGGCCCACGCGAGGAGGAGCCGAAGGGACCCTCCTCGTTCATTCCGGGGCCCCCGTCGAAGTCCAGGCTGCAACCCATCTCCTCCAGGTTGTGTGCCTGTTCGATGTGCGCCTTGGGGATCACGTAGCGCTCGTCGTACTTGGCAATCGCCAGCAGCCGGTACATCTGCTCCATCGCCTCCGGTGTGAGCCCGACGGCGGCGGCCAGCTCGACGTCGCGTTCCCGGTGCAGGGTGACGCCGCGCATGTAGGAACGCATCGCGGCCAGTTTCTGCAGCACGTCGGTGATGATCCGGGTGTCCCCGGCGGTGAACAGCTCGGCCAGGTATTCCACCGGGATCCGCAGCGCGTCGATCGCACCGAACAGGTTGCCGGCGGCCTCGGCGTCGTGCCCCTGCTCCCGCAGCAGGTCCACCACCGGCGACAGCGGCGGGATGTACCAGACCATCGGCATGGTGCGGTACTCCGGGTGAAGCGGCAGCGCCACCTTGAAGTGCTTGATCAGGGCGTAGACCGGGGACTTCTGGGCCGCGGTGAGCCAGTCCGACGGGATGCCGGACTTGCGCGCCTCGGCCAGCACCTGCGGGTCGTGCGGGTCCAGCATCACGTCCAGCTGGGCCTGGTAGAGGTCCTTGTCATTCTCGGTGGCGGCCGCCCGGGTCACGGCATCCGCGTCGTACAGGATGATGCCGATGTAGCGCAGCCGGCCGACGCAGGTCTCGGAGCAGACCGTCGGGATGCCGGCTTCCAGCCGCGGGTAGCAGAAGGTGCACTTCTCGGCCTTGCCGGAGCGGTGGTTGAAGTAGATCTTCTTGTACGGGCAGCCGGTGATGCACTGCCGCCAGCCGCGGCAGCGGTCCTGGTCCACCAGCACGATCCCATCCTCGGAGCGCTTGTAGATCGCGCCCGAGGGGCAGGAGGCCATGCAGGAGGGGTTCAGGCAGTGCTCGCAGATCCGGGGCAGGAAGAACATGAAGCTCTTCTCGTACTCGAACTTGATCTTGTCCGAGGCCTCCTGCTGCAGCTTCTGCACGATCGGGTCGTCGGCCTGGGCGGTGCCGCCCAGCGAGTCGTCCCAGTTGGCTGAATAGGTGATCTTGGTGTCCTTGCCGGTGATCAGGCTCTTCGGCCGGGCCACCGGGAAGTCGTCGCCCAGCGGGGCATTGGTCAGCGTCTCGTAGTCATAGGTCCACGGCTCGTAGTAGTCCTCCAGCCCCGGCTGCACCGGAGAGGCGAAGATGCTGAGCAGCTTCTTGAACCGGCCACCGGACTTCAGCTTCAGCCCACCCGACGGGGTGCGCACCCAACCGCCCTGCCACTTCTCCTGGTCCTCATAGCGACGCGGATAGCCCTGCCCGGGACGGGTCTCCACATTGTTGAACCAGACGTACTCGGTGCCGGCCCGGTTGGTCCATGCCTGCTTGCAGGTGACCGAACAGGTGTGGCAGCCGATGCACTTGTCCAGGTTCATCACCATCGCAACCTGTGCCATGACTCGCATCAGTACTGAACCTCCTGGGAGCGCTTGCGGATGGTGGAGATGATGTCTCGGTTGACGCCGGTGGGGCCGACGTAGTTGAAGGCATAGGCCTGGTGGGCGTAGCCACCGATCAGGTGGGTCGGCTTGAGCAGGATCCGGGTGACGGAGTTGTGGATGCCGCCACGGCGGCCCGTCGCCTCCGACTTGGGGACGTCGATGGTGCGTTCCTGGGCATGCTGGACGTAGGCGATCCCGTCCGGCAGCTTGTGGGTGACCACCGCGCGGGCGACGAAGACGCCGTTGGCATTGGTGCACTCCACCCAGTCGTTGTCCTTGACGTCGATCGCGGCCGCGTCGTTGACACTCAGCCAGGCCTGGGGTCCGCCCCGGCCCAGGGAGAGCATGAACAGGTTGTCCTGGTACTCGGAGTGGATGGACCACTTGTTGTGCACCGTCAGGTAGCGCAGCGTGATCGCCTTCTCCCCCCGGGCGCCGATCTCCGGCTCGCCGTAGGCGCGGGCCATGTTCAGCGGCGGGCGGTAGATGGGCAGCTGCTCGCCGGCGTCGATCATCCAGTCGTGGTCCAGGAAGAAGTGCATCCGGCCACTCAGTGTGTGCCACGGCTTGAGCCGCTCGGTGTTGATAGTGAAGGCGGCGTAGCGCCGCCCGCCGGTCTCGGAGCCGGACCATTCCGGGGAGGTGATCACCGGCTGCGGCGCCTGCTGGGTCTGGACATAGCTGATGATCTTCTCCTCCGAGCCCTCGGAGAGGTCGGCCAGCTTCACCCCGGTGCGCTTCTCCAGGGTCTTGAAGCCCTGGGTGGCCAGCTCACCATTCGTCGTGCCGGAGAAGGTCAGGATGGCCTCGGCCAGCCGCTCGTCGGTGTCGATCGCGGGGCGGCCCGCGGCCGGTCCGGAATCGAAGACGCCGTGCAGCTTCGCCAGCCTGTCCACCGCGTGTTGCACGTCGAAGGTGACGGCCTTGGTGGTGAAGCCCAGCCGGTCGGCCAGCGGGCCAACCGAGAGCAGCTTGTCCGCGATCGCGGTGTAGTCCCGCTCCACCATCATCAGGTTGGGCAGGTTCTTGCCCGGGATGGCCGGCAGGTCGGTGTCCTTCCAGTCCGGCACGTGGCCGCCGGGCTGGGCCAGCTCGCCCGGGGTGTCGTGCTGCATCGGCACGGCGACCAGGTCCTTGCGGACGCCCAGGTGCTTGGCGGCCAGCTTGCTGATCGCCTCGGCCAGCCGACGGAAGGTGATGAAGTCGCTGGCCGCCTCCCACGGCGGGTCGATCGCCGGGGTGAAGGCGTGCACATAGGGGTGCATGTCGGTCGAGGAGATGTCGTACTTCTCGTACCAGGTGGCGGCCGGGAAGACGATGTCGGACAGCAGCGTCGACGAGGTCATCCGGAAGTCGCTGGTGATCAACAGGTCCAGCTTGCCCTGCGGCGCCTCGTCGTGGAAGGTCACCGTCTTGGGGCGGTGCTCCAGCCCGTCGCCGTGCCCGTTCTCCATCACATTGTTGTGGGTGCCCAACAGGTGCTTGAGGAAGTACTCCTCACCCTTGGCGGAGCTGCCGAACAGGTTGGAGCGCCACAGGATCAGGTTGCGGGGCCAGTTCTGGGGCGCGTCGACGTCCTCGATCGCGCTCTTCAGTCGGCCCTCCTTCAGCTCCCGGGCCACCCATTCCTGCACGCTGGCGGCCTCGCCTGCGTCCACCGCAGCCTGGGCCTGGTCCGCCAGGTCCAGCGGATTGCGGTCGAACTGCGGGTAGAAGGGCATCCAGCCCAGCCGGTTGGCGGTGGCCATCGCGTCGGCGGCGTGCATCCCGTCGAGGGCGCCGGTGCTCAGTGGGGAGGTGATCGCGTCGGCGCTGAAGCCGTCGGTGCGCCACTGGTCCGTGTGCATGTACCAGTAGCCGGTGCCGATCATGGTGCGCGGGGGGCGGCTCCAATCCAGGGCATTGGCCATGTTGAACCAGCCGGTCATCGGACGGCACTTCTCCTGCCCGACGTAGTGTGCCCAGCCGCCGCCATTGCGGCCGATGCAGCCGGTGAGCATCAGCAGCGCCATGATCGCCCGGTAGGTGACGTCGGCGTGGTACCAGTGGCAGATGCCGGCGCCGATGATGATCATGGTGCGGCCCTGGGACTCCTCCGAGTTCTGGGCGAACTCGCGGGCAATCCGGATGCAGGCTTCGGCCGGCACGCTGGTGATCTCCGCCTGCCAGGCCGGGGTGTAGGGGGTGTTGACGTCGTCGTAGCCGGCCGCCCACTGGCCCGGCAGCCCGTCGCGGCCAACGCCGTACTGGGCCAGCATCAGGTCCAGCACCGTGCAGTAGCGCTCGCCATTGATGGTCCGGGTGGGCACGCCGCGGGTGATGATGGAGCCCTCGCCGCGCGGGTCCTCGAAGCAGGGGAGCACGATCTCGACGTCCTCATGGCCGTCGACCTCCAGCATGCTGAGCGCCGGGTCCAGTCCATCCAGCTTCAGGTTCCAGTTGCCCTCGTCGTCCTTGTTGTGCCGGAAGCCCATCGAGCCCTTGGGGACGGCGGGGGCGCCGGTGGCCTTGTCCCAGATCACCGTCTTGAAGTGGGCGTCGGACTGCCAGGACTGCTCCGGCAGGTCCGCGGCCACCAGGAACTTCGAGGCGGTCAGGCCGTGGCCGTCGGGGTGGTCGGTCAGCCGGACCAGCATGGTCAGGTCCGTGTACTGCTTCACGTAGTCGGTGAAGAAGGGCACCTGCCGGTCGACGTAGTTCTCCTTGAGGATCACGTGGCCCATGCTCATCGCCAGGGCGGCGTCGGTGCCGGCCTGGGCGGGCAGCCACTCGTCGGCGAACTTCACGTTGTCGGCATAGTCGGGCGCGACGGTGACCACCTTGGTGCCGCGGTAGCGCACCTCGGCCATCCAGTGCGCGTCCGGGGTGCGGGTCAGCGGGACATTGGAGCCCCACATCATCAGGTAGGTGGAATCCCACCAGTCGCCGGACTCCGGCACGTCGGTCTGGTCACCGAAGACCTGCGGGCTGGCCACCGGCAGGTCGGCATACCAGTCGTAGAAGGAGGTCATGGCGCCACCCAGCAGGTGGGTGAAGCGGGTGCCGATGGCGTGGCTGACCTGGCTCATCGCCGGGATCGGGCTGAAGGAGACCAGCCGGTCCGGGCCGTAGTTCTTGATGGTGTTGACATAGCTGGCGGCGCTGATCTCCAGCGCCTCCTCCCAGCTGATCCGCACCAGACCGCCCTTGCCGCGGCCGCTCTGGTAGCGGCGACGCTTCTGGGGGTCGGTGCTGACCTCGCGGAAGGCCTCCACGGGATCGCCCAGCCGCTGCCGGGCCTCGCGGTACATCTCCACCAGCGAGGCGCGGGCATAGGGGTAGCGCACCCGGGTTGGGGAGTAGGTGTACCAGCTGAAGGCGGCGCCGCGGGGGCAGCCGCGCGGCTCGTACTCCGGGCGATCGGCGCCGGTGGTGGGGTAGTCGGTCTGCTGCGACTCCCAGGTGATGATGCCGTCCTTGACGTAGACCTTCCAGGAGCAGGAGCCGGTGCAGTTCACGCCATGGGTGGAGCGCACCACCTTGTCATGGCTCCACCGGTCGCGGTAGAAGACGTCGCCCTTGCGGCCACCCTCGCGGAAGACGGCGCGGCCGTCGTCGGTCTCGTCCCATTTGGTGAAGAAGCGGCCGAACTTCAGCAGGGCGTTGGAGGCTGCCCCGTCGGTGCGCGCAGTGTCAGTCATGCACAGAATGAAACCATGCGCGGGGCGACAATGCGTAGTTGATTCGGAGAATTTCGGGGAAATTAATCGGTGACTTTTCCGTGACGAAAATACCTAGTGAGCGCCGGGTTGTGAGGATTCCCCGGGTGACCACCAGCGATACCCTCGTGCCATGACACGCGCCTCGATCATCCTGGCCGGCGGGCAGTCCCGACGGATGGGTACGCCCAAGGCCACGCTGCAGTTGGCGGGCAGGACGCTGCTGCGCCATGCGGTCGATGCCTGCGCCACCTTCAGCCCGATCGTGGTGGTGGGGCCACCGGAGCTTGCGTCGCTGCTGACCGACGTGCCCGGCTGCATCCTGACCCGGGAGGATCCCCCCGGCGGTGGCCCCAGCGCGGGTCTGGCCGCCGGGCTCGCAGCCCTTGAGGAGCATCAGGTGGAGACGGTGCAGGTGCTCTGTTGCGACCTGCCGCGCGCCGTTGACCTGGTGGCCGCGCTGGACGGTCTTGACTGGGCGGACCACGAGGCGCTGGTGCCGTTGGATCTGGAGAGCTGGCCGCAGTACCTCTCCGCGCGCTACCGGCTGGACGCCCTGCGGGCGGCGGTTCCCGTCGAGGCCGAGGCGCGCGGCGTGGGCGTGAGGCGCCTGATGCGCGGCCTGCACGCCAAGCTGGTGCCGTTGGAGGAGGAGCTGGTGGCTGACGTCGACGACCCGCAGGCCGCTCGTCGGGCCGGAGTCACCCTCCAGTCGTAGGTGGATTGTCCACCTCTGGTTGACCCGGCTGAACCCCGTGCCCTGACAGGGTGGTCAGGTGACGGGAACCGCCCCGTCAGCCAAGATTGGAGGGTTTCGGGTGACCGAATCCGGGGTGCAGCGGCACCTGATCGTGCTGCACGGGCATCGCTACGTGCTGCAGTCCAACCGGGGGCCGAGTCCGCGGCTGAGCCTGTGGGTGGACGGCGAGGAGCAAGCCCATCGGGATGCCACCTTCGCCACGGAGGTCACGCTGGAACCCAAGGACGCGGACGAGCATGGCCGGGTGGAAGTGCGGTTGACCCGCACCGGGCGCATCCGGCGAGCCACCCTGCACCGTGACGGCCGGGAGGTGGACCTGGAGCCGGAGGAAGGTTCCAGAGCGCACCGCCGGCTGGCGCGGGAGCGGGCCCATCCCCGGCTCTATGCCGGGCTGGACGTGCTGGTCGCCGTGCTCGGGGTGGTGATCGGACTGCTCGGCCTTGGTGCGATGGTCAAGGTGCTGCTGGAGCCGGTGGTCAAGTTCCTGCTCGGCCTGATCCCCGACGTCGATCTGCCCAGCATTCCGTGGCCGGACATTGCCTGGCCCAGCATCCCGTGGCCGAGCATTCCGTGGCCGAGCATTCCGTGGCCGAGCATCGACCTGTCCTGGCTGCCCTGGTACCTGATCCCGGAATTTGAGGTTCCGGAGTGGGTCTGGTGGACCCTGGAACACGGCAAACCGGTCCTGATCGCGCTGGTCCTCGCCGTTGGCGAGGTGCGGCGTCGCGCCAAGCAGGATGCCCTCAAGGCGGAGCTGGCCCAGCAGGAGCGACAGGAATTGCTGGCGCGGCTGGCCGGGGGATTGGGGGAGCTGGAGCGGCGGCGACGGGTGTAGGAACCAAGAACTCATAATCCGGGCGGGCGACACCCTTCCCGCGGGGACACCACTGGCCCTACGCTGCCCTTCATGGATGCACCACGCAAGCGGCTCGGGCTGCTTCCCAAGATTCTGATCGCCATCGTCCTTGGCGTCGTCTGTGGACTGTTCTTCCCCACCTTCCTCGTGCGGGTCTTCGTCACCTTCAACGGCCTGTTCGGCAACTACCTCGGCTTCGTGATCCCGCTCATCATCCTGGGCTTGATCGCCCCGGCCATCAGCGAGCTCGGCGTCGGCGCCGGGAAGTGGCTGGCGATCACCACCGCCATCGCGTACGGGTCAACGTTGTTCGCCGGTTTCATGGGCTTTGCCGTTTCCATGGCCGTGCTGCCCCGGCTGCTCAAGGGCAAGGGCGTGGTGGACGTCTCCAATCCAGAGGAAGCCCTGCTGGCGCCCTTCTTCAAGGTGGAGATGCCGCCCGCGATGGGGGTGATGACGGCGTTGATCCTGGCCTTCCTGGTGGGCGTCGCGCTGACCGTGATCAAGGGCGACGTGATCCATCGGGGCCTGGTGGAGTTCCGCGAGATCATCGAGCTGGTGATCGTCAAGACCATCATCCCGCTGCTGCCGATCTACATCTTCGGCATCTTCCTGAACATGACCGCCGCCGGTGAGGTCTTCCGGGTGATCACCACCTTCCTGGGTGTGATCGTGATGGTCTTCACGCTCACCGTGATCCTGCTGCTGATCCAGTATTCGGTGGCCGGGGCGATCGCCCACCGCAACCCCCTGGTGATGCTCAAGACCATGCTGCCCGCCTATGCGACCGCCCTGGGCACCTCCTCGTCGGCCGCCACCATCCCGGTGACCCTGCGCCAGGCCATCGCCTCCGGGGTGTCCGAGCCGGTGGCCTCCTTCGTGATCCCGCTGTGCGCGACCATCCATCTGGCCGGCTCCACCATCAAGATCACCTGCTTCAGCCTGGCCGTGATGATCCTCTACGGCATGCCGATCAAGACCGGCGTGATCGTCGGCTTCATCATGCTGCTGGGCATCATGATGGTGGCCGCCCCCGGCGTGCCCGGCGGCGCGATCATGACTGCCACCGCCCTGCTCACCAGCCAGTTGGGCTTCAACGAGGCGCAGGTGGGGCTGATGATCGCCACTTACATCGCCATCGACTCCTTCGGCACCGCGACGAATGTCACCGGCGACGCCGCCATTGCACACATCGTCGACACCCTCACCGCCCGGAGCCGGCGTCGGGAGGCAGCGCAGGCCGCGTGATCGTCGCCGGCGCACCCGTGGCCGGTCGCCGGGCCCGGGCGCGCACGGTCACGATCGCCAGCAGCAGGAGCCCGGCCAGGCTCCCGGCCAGGCCGGTGGGCAGGCCCGGGGTGTGGAAGCGGCAGGACACGTCTCGTTGGCCGTCCAGCCGTAGCGCCATCAGTCCGGCCCGCTCCCGCACCGCCACCGGCTGATCATCGGCCGTGCAGGCCCACCCCGCAAGGGGAGTGGTGGCCACCACGACGTCGCCGCGGACCGGCGTGGCGAACTGGGCCGACAGGCTGCCGCCCGCCACCCGCGTCGTCGACGGGGCCACCTGGCGGGCCAGGGCCTGCCGTGCGCGTGCCTCGTCGAGGCACCCGACGGCCCCCGGCCCCAGGACGGCGTGTTCCACATTGTCCAACCGCAGGGTGACGCTCCCCGACGCCGGTACCTGGCCCCAGTCGACGATCCCCGTGTTGAGCTTGCGGGACCGGTCCCGCAGCCGGACCGCACCGCCGGACTGCACCCGGAGGTCCAGGACCCCGCCCACGACGTGGAACTGCACCCGGGAACCGGGCTGGCAGGCCACCGTCACCTCGGCCCGCCGGCCCTGTACGGTGGCCTGGCGCGCCAGGCGACGGGTGCCGGCGTCGTCGGTGAGCTGCACGCTGGGCACCTGGTAGACGGGTGATCCGGCCAACGCATTGCGGGCGGAGAAGGCCCCGTCTCCGCCGGTGCCGTCGGGATCGGGAGCCAACCGCACCAGGGGATAGGCGGGGGCGTGGTCCGCGGCTCCCCGCACCGGGTCGCCGTCGACGGCAATCGTCGTGCCGAAGCCGAGCATCGCGGCCAGGGTCGGGTCGGGTTGCCCCAGGGCCCGGCCGTAGTGCCCCCACTTGATGCCGAGGCCCTCCGCTAGGGCCCGTTGCGGGGGCTGGGCCAGGCTGGAGTAGTACATCGAGCCGGGGATTCCCAGCAGCGCCGACAGGTTCGAGCCCCGATCCGTGGGCAGCACCGCCCGGGGCAGGGGATCGGCCGTGCTGGGGCGCGCGTCCCAGGCCGCGGCCACCTGGGCCGCCCCGGCCATCCGGGTGCTGTTCGGGTGCAGCCGGACGATGGTGGCCTCCCGTCGCTGCACCGCGACGGTGCTGCAGGTCAGGTCCAGGAGCAGCAGCAGGGCGCCGGCGGCGGCCGCCAGGCGGCGCTGGTGGCCGCGCAGCACCCACCAGCCGGCCCCCGCGAGCCCCCAGCACAGCAGGCCGCCCCAGGTCCACCAGGTGGCCGTGTGGATCCCGGAGGTGGCCTGCAGCCCGGCCAGGGCGAGTGTCAGGGCCACGCCCAGCCCCAGTGCCGCCCGGGTGAGGCCCCCGAGCACCAGCCAGGCGGCGATCACCAGTAGGCCGGACACGACGAAGGCCGCGCGGAAGGAACTGCCATTGGGCACCACGAACAGGTGCCAGGCCCGTTGCGTGGGCGGCCAGTTCATGGAGCACAGCGTCGCGACGCCGGTGATGCTGCCCACCCAGCGCATCCGGCGGGGGAGCCGGGCCAGGGGGAGCCCGAGCGCGAGCACCAGAACGGGGGCGGCCACCGCGAAACCGGGCGCCATCCCGACGCGCGCCGTGGCGGGCAGCAGGGAGGGGAGCAGGTCAGCCCAGGCGAGGGGGACGAATTCGGCCGTCGCTCCCGGGATTGCGCTGCGCACGGCCACCAGCGTGGGCCACAGCACCACCAGGCACAGCAGGCAGCCGACCACGCCGCGCCCGACGAAGCGAGCCATCCCCGTCCCCACGGCTCGCCAACCGGACCGCGCGGCCAGGGCGACGGCCAGCACCACGACGCCGGCCCCGAGCGCGGCCATGTAGGCCGAGTAGTAGTTGGACCAGAAACACAGGGCCACGGCCAGGATCCCGACGACGGGCCGCCTGCCCGCCAGGGACCACAAGCCCACCATCACCAGCAGTGGGAAGGCCGCCAGACCGTCCAGCCACATCGGGACGTACGAGGCATCGTCCACCGTCCACACGCACGACGCGTAGCAGGCGCCCAGCGCCCCGGCCAGCCACCACTGCCGCGACGGCCGCAGCAGGAGCAGGCAGGTGGCCATCAGGGCGGCGGCCACCGCCATCCGCCCGACCACGCTCAGCCACATCACCACCTCCAGCCGCTGCGGGGGAGCCAGGGCCACCAGCAGCGACCAGGGGCTGCCCAGATAGGTGGCGTAGTCACCCAGCATCGGCACGCCCAGCCCCGAGTCCCAGGAGAAGGTCAGGCTGTTGGGCCCCTGGCCCCGCAGGATGCGGCCGAAGACGGCATGCCAGGGCAGGAACTGGTTCCACAGGTCATTGGGATTTCGGGCCTGGTGGCCGAAGGGCGCGAATCCCTGCCAGGCGCGGGCCGCCGCCTGGGTGGTCAGCACGACGGCCGCGGCCAGCAGACCGGCGCGCCCCCTCGACGGGGCCTGGGCCGGACTGCTCCCGTCGCAGCTCACAAGACGCAACCCGTCGCGTGCACCGGGCAGTAACCATTCGGTACTCGGTCCAGGTACTGCTGGTGGTAGTCCTCGGCCAGCCAGAAGTCCGGGGCC
Organism: Luteococcus sp. H101; assembly: GCF_038433155.1. NCBI lineage: Bacteria > Bacillati > Actinomycetota > Actinomycetes > Propionibacteriales > Propionibacteriaceae > Luteococcus > Luteococcus sp. H101. Next base: position 76,285 of record NZ_JBCDMW010000035.1, on the reverse strand, counting down.
GGTTGGATGCTGGTGGTGATCCGGCCGTAACCGGCCCGGGTCAGGTTCTGCTGGAAGGCGTCCCGGATCCGTTCTGCGACCGCGCGCTGCTCCTCGTCGACGGTGAACAGGGCGGAGCGGTACTGGCTGCCGACGTCATTGCCCTGTCGGTCACCCTGCGTCGGGTCATGGTTCTCGAAGAAGACGCGCACCAAGTCCTGGTAGGAGATCACCGACGGGTCGAAGACCACCCGCACCGTCTCCGCGTGCCCGGTGGTGCCGGTGCAGGTCTGCTCGTAGCTGGGGTTGGCCAGGTGCCCGCCCTGGTATCCGACGGCAGTGGACAGCACCCCGTCGAGCTGCCAGAAGAGCTTCTCCGCACCCCAGAAGCAACCCATCGCGAAGTACGCCGTCTGGCTGCCGGGGAAGCTGCGGTCCAGGGGGTCACCAAAGATGCGGTGGAAGAGTGGCATGTGCCACACGCTAGCGTGCCGCGTCGCACCGTGGCCGAAACTAGGCTCGAGGCATGACCTTCGCACCCCTGGACGCGCTCGCCCCGCTGATCGGCACCTGGAAGGGTGAGGGCCACGGCGCGTATCCCACCATCACCGCCTTCGACTACGTCGAGGAGATCACCTTTGCCGACGTCGGCAAGCCCTTCCTCGTCTACCACCAGCGCACCTGGAACACCCAGGGCAAGCCGATGCACGTGGAGATGGGTTACCTGCGCGCCCCCGGCCCCGGCCAGGTGGAGATCACCATGGCCCTGCCCACCGGTCAGACCGAGATCGGTGCGGGCACCCTGGAGCCGGATCCCTTCACCCTGCTGATCGACTGCCGGGTGGACAGCACCCCGTCGGCCAAACCGGTCATCGCCAGCCGACGAGAGCTGCGGATCCAGGGTGCGCAGCTGGTCACGGGCTATGCGATGGCGGCGATGGGGCTGGACCTGCAACCTCACCTGGCCTCGCGGCTGACCAGACAGGGGTGACGGTCAGCTCGGCAGGCGCCAGTCGATCGGTGCCGCCCCCTGCTCGGTCAGCAACTGGTTGGCCCGGCTGAACGGCCGCGAGCCGAAGAAGCCGGACCGGGCCGAGAGCGGGGAGGGATGCGGGCTGGCGATGATCGGGATGTCGCCCAGCATCGGCGTCAGCGACTGCGCGTCACGTCCCCACAGGATGGCCACCAGCGGGCCGCCGCGCGCCACCAGGGCCTCGATGGCACACTGGGTGACCTGTTCCCAGCCCTTGCCGCGGTGGGAACCGGCGGCTCCAGGACGCACCGTCAGCACCCGGTTCAGCAGCAGGACGCCCTGCTCGAACCAGGCGGAGAGGTCGCCGTGTGGGGCCGGCTCGATCCCCAGGTCGTCGCGCAGCTCGGAGTAGATGTTCTGCAAACTGCGGGGAATCGGCCGCACATCGGGCTCGACGCTGAAACTCAGCCCCACGGGATGACCCGGCGTCGGGTACGGATCCTGCCCGACGATCAGCACCCGGACGTCGGCCAGCGGACGGCTGAAGGCGCGCAGCACCCGGTCACCGGCGGGCAGGTAGTTGCGGCCCGCCGCAATCTCGGATCGCAGGAAGTCGCCCAGCTGGTGAACCTGGGCTTCGACGGGTGCCAGAGCCTCGGCCCAGTCCGGCGCGACGATCTGGCTCAGCGGCTTGGCGGTCATGCGGTCTCCTCGGGGAGGTGATGGACGGGGGTGCGGGGCATCAGCCAGGAGAATCCGGCGCCAACCAGCAACAACGCACCGCCGATCCCGAAGGCCAGCCCCAGGCCGAAGGCGTCGGCCAGCGCCCCGGCGGCCAGTGGCCCGATGATGGCGCCCAGGTCGCTCATCATGCTGAACACGGCAATTGGGGTGCCGCCGCGGCCGGCGGTGACATCGCCCACCACGGCGGTGGGGGCGGTGGAGTGCGCCGCCGAGCCGATCCCGTAGACACACAGGATGCCGGTCAGCACCCAGATGGAGCTGGACCACGGCATCGCCAGCGCCGCGACGCCGGTGAACAGCCCCGCCAGGATCATCAACGGACGTCGGCCGATGGTGTCCACCGCGCGCCCCACCGGCCCCAGCGCCAGGGTCTGCGCCACGGCCGCGATCGCGAAGGCGATCCCGGTCCACGACGGGGTCCGGTGCAGTCCCTCCACCACCAGCACGGGAACCAGCGAGCTGCGCACCCCGAAGGACTGCCAGCCCTGCGCGAAATTGGTGACACAAGCCGCCCGGTAGCGCACGTCGCGCACCGCCTCGCCCAGGGGCATCGCCGGCTTCTCGGCGCGGTCCAGGTCTTGCTGCGGCTTGCCCAGCAGCAGCAGGCCGATCACCCCCGCCACCCCCAGCGTGGCGGCGTAGAAGAAGAAGGGGGCGGTCAGCGAGATCGCGGCAAAGATGCCGCCCACCGCCGGGCCCGCCATGCCACCGATCAGGAAGCCGCCGGAATAGAGCGCGCTGGCCCGGCCCCGCAGCTGCGGTTCGACGGTGCGCAGCAACAACGTCATGGCGGCGACGGTGAACATCGCCGACCCGATACCACCCAGCGCCCGCATCGCCATCAGCGCCCAGAATGTCGTCGCCAGACCGGCAGCACCGGAAGAGGCGGCGACGATGAACATCCCCACTCCCAGCACGGTGCGCTCCCCGAAGCGGGTGATCAGCGGGGCGCAGGCGGGGCTCATCAGCAACCGCATCGCGGCAAAGGAGCTGATCACCATCCCCACCATCAGGTTGGTCACCTGGAAACTGCGGGCGAAGACCGGCAGTACCGGCACCATCACACCAAAACCAACGGCGACGCAGAAGGCGATGGCCGCCAACACTGCCACCTCACGCGGCATCCCGGTGGCAGTGGCGTTGAAGGGTCTGGGCACGGGCACAGGTTAGCCTTGCAGGCGACCGCCTTGCCCATTGACAACCGAAAGGCCGTGCCCATGGCATTCAGCCTGCCCCATCGCAAGCCACACACGGCTAGTCGTCCGGCTTCACCCGAAGACCAGCTGGGCACCCCGATCACCCCTGGGATGCTTGCGGCCGAGGCCGCGGTGCCCGGGGATGTGCCGCATGGCATTCAACTGGCCGCCGGTTGGTTCTGGCGCTTGCTGGTGATTGCGGCCGGTCTCTACGGCATCTGGTTCCTGCTGCAGGCCCTCTCCGAGGTGATGATCCCGATCTTCGTCGCACTGCTCTTCACCGCAGCCCTGTGGCCATTGAAGTGCTGGTTGCACGACAAGGGGCTGGGGCGTGGCCTGGCCGCCGGGTTGAGCCTGTTGGCTCTGGTGGCGCTGGTCCTGGGGATCTTCTCCCTGGTGGGTGCGCAGATCGCGTCGCAGAGTTCCAGTCTGGCCGATGCCGCGGTGAAGAGCTATGAACAGTTCATGAACTGGCTGGCCAGTGGCCCCTTGCAGCTGCATGAGGGGCAGATCGACGCGTGGACCGAGAAGGGGATCGAGTGGGCCAAGAGCCAGCAGTCGCTGTTCACGGGCTATGCCGCCGCGGCCGGTGCCCAGGTGGGCCACTTCTTCGCCGGAACGGCCTTGGCGCTGTTCGCCCTGTTCTACTTCCTGTTCGAGGGACGCAGCTTCGCCCGGGCAGGCTTCGCCCTGGCACCGCGCGGTTCGCGCGCCCGGATCGCCGACGCCTGCCAGCGCGGCTGGGTCTCTTTGGTCTCCTACGTTCGGGCCGCGGTCATCGTCGCCTTCGTCGACGGGCTGGGTGCCGGCGTGGGCGCTGCCCTGGTGGGTTCCGACCTCTTCCTGGCGATCGGAGCCCTGACCTTCCTGACCGCCTTCGTCCCCCTGCTGGGGGCCTTCGTCGCCGGCCTGGTCTCCACCAGCGTCGTGCTGCTCACCCTTGGCTGGGTGAAGGCGCTGATCATGCTGGGGATCTTCGTCGCCGTGATGGAGCTGGAGGCCCATGTGCTGCAGCCCTTCCTGCTGGGCAAGGCCGTCTCCATCCATCCGCTGGCCGTGCTCTACGGCCTCGCCATCGGCACCATCGTGTCCGGGGTGGTCGGTGCCCTGTTCGCCGTCCCGACCCTGGCCTTCGGGAATGCCTTCGCCAAGGCCTGGGCCTCGCACGCCCACCCCGAGGTGGAGGCGCCGCCCGCCGAGTTGGAGACGCCCGGCGATGACAACGAGGGTGGGCAGAACACCATCCAACCCTGAGTGGCCCCGCAAACTGTAAACCGCTCCTTCCACAATGGAAGGGGCGGTTTTACATTGGTGACATGGAAGAAGAGCTGAACCGCATTCTGCAGGAGCTGGCGGCCGGGCGGATCGACGCCGACGAGGCCGGCCGCAGGATCGACGCCATCACGGCCGCCGCCGCTGGTGTCAATGGCGGGGTGAGAGCGGAAGACGAGCAGCCCGGCGCTGCCCAGGACCCCGGCAGGGCCGAGGAGACCCAGGCGGCCGAGGACCCCGGCGAGGTCACGTGGGGTGCCATCGCCCGTGACTTGTTCGGCGCCGCCACGGGCATCGCACAGAGCGCCGCGATGGGGGCCGCGCACACCGTGGAGGAGACGCTGCACCAGCCTGCCGCGCCAAAGCACCAGCCATCGCCCGACCCGGTCACGCCCGTGCACCCCGAGGGGAGTCACGGCGTGCAACGGATCATGGTGCGTGCCACCGGCCGTCGCGTGCGGATCATCGGCGACGCCACCATCGCCACCCTGGCCGCCGACGGGCCCCACGTGCTGCGCCGCAGTGGCGCTGTGCTGGAGGTCACCTCCGACGGTGATCTGGCCGCCGGCAAGGGGGGATTCAGCGTCTTGCGCAGCCCATTGACCAGCAGTCTGCTGAACCAGGGGCTGGGCGGCCTGAAGAACCTCAACCTGGAGGACCTGCGTGAGATCGGGCTGGGAAAGGAGCTGCTGCTGCGGATCAATCCCAACATCCCGGTGGACGTGGAGGTGACCGCCGGCAGCCTGTCCACCCTCAACGTGCCCTGGCTGGGCCGGGTCCGGGTCACGGCTGGGGGCGCCCAGCTGGGCGACGTGCGCCAGGTGTCCGACGCCCTGGTGCAGGCCGGCAGTGTCACCGCCCGCGGGCACTTCGACAAGGGGCGCTCCCGGGTGCGCGTCGAATCCGGGAACCTGACGGTGCAGCTGACCGAGGGCGCCCACGTCGCGGTGCATGCCGACGCACACCTGGGCCGGATCACCTGGCCCGGCGGGGCCGGCCCCCTGGATGAGTACCTGGCCGGTGAGGGCACGGGCCGGCTGGACCTGGCCGTCGTGATGGGCGCCGCGAGCGTGCAGCACGAGGCCGTGCCCGTCCCCGACGACCAGCAGCAGCACGAGCAGAAGGATGGTGACCTGTGATGAACTCCCCGGCCGATGGCCCCTATCGCGCGCCCGCGGACTGTCCGGTCTCCGACGGTGACCTGGTCACCACCCGGCTGGGCTGTCCGCGGTGCGGCAGTGAACTGGGCGGACACTTCGAACGCTGCGGGTTCTGCCGGCTCTCCGTCGAGCAGCTGGAGCTGCTTACGGTCTTCCTGTCCAGCCGGGGGAACCTGCGCGAGGTGGCCAAGCAGCAGCAGGTCAGCTACCCGACCGCGCGGGCCCGGCTCAGTGCTCTGCTGCAGCAGCTGGGGATCCCAGAGCTGGGTTCGGAGCCCGGCGACGACGTGGCCGAGCCACAGGCTGTGCCCGAGTCTCCGTCCAGCCGGGCCGAGCTGTTGGCCCGGGTGGCGGCGGGGCAGCTGGACCCGGCCGAGGCCGCCCGGCTGATCGCCCGGGGCTGATCGCCCGGGCCCGTCGAGGCCGTCGGTGGGCAGACGAACGGGCGCCCCGCACCATCCGGTGCGGGGCGCCCGTCCAGGCTTGAAAGGGTGTGGGCTCAGCCCTGGAAGGTCTCCACCTTCAGCACGGTGACCTCGATGGACTTGCCGTTGGGGGCCTCGTAGCTGGTGGACTCGCCCACCTTCTTGCCGATCACGGCCTCGCCCAGCGGGGACTGCGGGCTGAAGACCTGGATGTCGACGGAGTCGTCCAGGCCCATCACCTCTCGGGAGCCCAGCAGGAAGGTGTCGGTGTCGTCCTCGTCGCCGAAGTAGCAGACGGTGACCTGGGTGCCGGGCGCGGCCTCTCCGGTCTTGGGGGCCTCGCCCACCTTGGCGCGCCGCAGCATGTCCTCCAGCTGGAGGATCCGGGCCTCCATCTGGCCCTGCTCCTCACGTGCGGCGTGATAGCCGCCGTTCTCGGACAGGTCGCCCTCGTCGCGGGCCTGGGCGATCTTCTGGGTCACCTCGGTGCGGCCCTCACCCTTGAGGTACGCCAATTCCTCGGAGAGCTTGTCAAAAGCCTCCTGGGTGAGCCAGATGGTGTCGATAACGTTTTCAGCCATCCCGAGAGCCTATCAGCGCACCGGGTTGGGTCCAAGGTGCTTGGGGCTTCTTCAGACCGGGCTCTCAGGCGGCGCGACAGCCCTGCACGGTCACGCTGACCGCGTGGTTGACGGTGCGCACCGGGATCTGGATCCGGGTGATCTTCTGGGTGCCCGGTGGGATGGTGGCCTCCAGCTCGCCCACCCGCACGAAGTTCTCCGCGGTGGCCTCCAGGGTACAGACCGCGGGGCGCGACGGGTCCTCGCGCTGCACCCGCAGGTCCGCGACGATCTGGTGTTCGCCGCCGTCGTGGAAGCTGTGCACGTCGGCCACCACGTCCGGGGTGGCGGCCTGCCCTCCGGCCCAGGCCAGCCACCCGGCCAGCAGGACGGCCAAGACCGTCACCAGCCCCAGGTAGACCTTGTGGCGGGCGGGGGAGACGGGGTAGCGGGCGGCGATCCGGTCTCGGTCAGCGGCGGTGGGGGTGCTCACGGCTCCCATTGTGCACAATGGGCGCCATGCCCGAAATCACCAGTGCGTCCGAGCCCCTGCGTCTGCTGCACGTCCACGCCCATCCCGACGACGAGTCGAGCAAGGGTGCCGCCACCACGGCCAAGTACGTGGCGGAAGGCGTCGAGGTGATGGTGGCCACCTGCACCGGCGGTGAGCGGGGCAGCGTCCTGAACCCCAAGATGGACCGTCCCGAGGTGTGGAAGGACATCGCCGCCATCCGGCACCTGGAGATGGACCGGGCCCGGGAGATCCTGGGCGTCGAACAGCGCTGGCTGGGCTACATCGACTCCGGTTTCCCGGAGGGCGACCCGCTGCCCCCGCTGCCGGAGGGCTGCTTCGGGCTGGTGGACCCGGACAAGGCGGCCGAACCACTGGTCCGCCTGATCCGCGAGTTCAAGCCGCAGGTGGTCACCACCTACGACGAGAAGGGCGGCTACCCGCACCCGGACCACATCATGTGCCACAACATCACCATGGCGGCGGTGCAGCAGGCCGGGGACCCGAACCAGCATCCCCGGCTGGGGCAGGCCTGGCGGGTCAGCAAGCTCTACTACCAGATGGGCTTCCACCGGCTGCGGCTGGCGGCCCTGGACGCCGCGATGCACGAACAGGGCCTGGAATCGCCCTATGTGGACCGGCTGGCCAAGTGGCAGGACTTCGAGTACGAGAAGCGGATCACCACCCGGATCCCGTGCGCCGAGTACTTCGGGGTGCGCGACGCCGCGCTGCTGGCCCACGCCACCCAGATCGACCCCGACGGGCCGTGGTTCGCGGTGCCCACCGAGGTGCAGCAGCGGGTGTGGCCCACCGAGGACTTCGAGCTGGTCTACAGCAGCGTGCCCACCACGCTGCCGGAGGACGACCTGTTCGCCGGCCTGCGGGCACCCCGCGCCAGTGATCCGGCCGAGGGCTGGAGCATCTGAGCCCGGCCCGGGGCCGTTGGGCGCCCGGTCAGATGTTGCTGCGCTCGAAGGCCTGCGCGGCGCGGCCTTCCTCGGTCATCTCGGACTCCCACGGGATCTCGGGATCGATCCGCTTGGTGTGGCGACGCAGGCTGAGGGAGCCCAGGATGATGAAGCCGGCAATCACGCAGAAGGTCAACAGGGTGAGCATCCCACTGCTCATCATGGGGGTCAGCTGGTTCATGACTCGAGGATAGTCCTCCGCGGTCCGGCCGGACCCCGGTTCCCGGCGGCTAGGCTGTCCGCGTGCCGAACCGTCTTGCCGAGTCCACCAGCCCGTACCTGCAGCAGCACGCGCACCAGGAGGTCGACTGGTACCCGTGGGGTGCCGAGGCCTTCGAGGCCGCCCGGGAGCGCGACCTCCCACTGCTGGTGAGCACCGGCTACGCCGCCTGCCACTGGTGCCACGTGATGGCGCACGAGAGCTTCGACGACCCCGAGATCGCCCGGCTGATGAATGAGCACTTCGTCAGCGTCAAGGTGGACCGGGAGGAGAATCCCGACGTCGATGCCGTGCTGATGGCCGCCACCCAGGCGCTGACCGGCCAGGGTGGCTGGCCGATGACGGTCTTCCTCACCCCGTCGGGGGAGCCCTTCTTCGCCGGCACCTACTTCCCGCCCCAGCCCGCCGGTGGGCAGCCCAGCTTCCGCCAGGTCTGCGAGGCCCTCGCGGGGGCCTGGGCCGAGCGTCGCGACGAGGTGCTGGGCTCCGCGTCCAGCATCACCGAACAACTGCGGGCCCTGAACCCCGTCACCACGTCCTCGACGGTCCCCGGCGCCCGGGAGACCCTGGAGCTGCTGGGCAAGGACTACGACATGATCCACGGCGGCTTCGGCGGCGCCCCCAAGTTCCCGCCGGCGATGGTGCTGGACGCCCTGCTGGTCAAGGGCGACCCGACCAGCCTGGACATGGCCCAGCTGACCTGCGAGATGATGGCCCGCGGCGGGCTCTTCGACCGCGTGGGCGGCGGTTTCCACCGCTATTCCACCGACGTCGGCTGGGTGGTGCCCCACTTCGAGAAGATGCTCTACGACAACGCGCTGCTGCTGGGCAGCTACCTGCGCTGCTGGCGTCGCACCGCGGACCACGACGGCTACAAGCGCGAGGTCTACGAGCACGCCATCTATTCCACCGTCGAATGGCTGGAGCGGGAGATGCGCACCGAGCCCGTCGACGGCCGGCCGGGGGGCGCCTTCGCCGCCAGTCTGGACGCGGACAGCGTCGACATCCGCGGGATGGTGGCCGAGGGCATCTACTACCTGTGGAATCCCGAACTGCTCGTCGACGCGCTGGGGGAGGCCGACGGTGGCTGGGCTCGCCAGGTCTTCCACGTGCACGAGGGCGGCACCTTCGAGCTGGGGCTGTCCACCCTGCAGCTGCACGGCTCCCCGGACCAAGCGCGTCTGACCGCGGTGCTCGACCGGCTCCGGGAGGAGCGGGGCAACCGCTTCCCACCCAGCCGCGACGACAAGGTGGTGGCCGCCTGGAATGGCCTGGCCATCGACTCCCTGGTCAATGCCGCCATGACCTTCGCCGAGCCGGCCTGGCTGGAGCTGGCGCAGGACGCCGCCCAGGCCGTGTGGAGCGTCCACGTGGACCAGGCCGAGGACCGCTTCGTGCGGACCTCGCGCGACGGCCAGCCCGGCACCACCGCGGCGGTGGCCGAGGACCACGGCTGCCTGGCGCTGGGCCTGGCGCGGTTGGCCGGCGCCACCGGCGAGGCGGTCTGGCTGGAGCGTGCGGTCTGGCTGCTGGAGCGCGCCGACCGGCTGTTCACGGCCGACGACGGTGGCTTCTTCGACGCCGAGGTGAGCGAGCAGCTGTTCACCCGCCCGCGCGATGTCAGCGACAATGCCACCCCGTCGGGCACCAGCTCGCTGGTGGCGGCGCTCCGGCTGGTCGGCCTGCTGGCCTGCCGTGGGGACCTGACCGAGCGAGCCGATCGGGCGGCCCAGACCACCTGGCCGCTGGTGGCCAGCCAGCCGCGCTTTGCCGGGTGGAGCCTGGCGGATGCCCTGGTGCTGGACGAGGCCCGTCGCGGCCTCAAGCCCGCCCAGGTCGTCGTCGTGCTGCCCGACGACAGTGCGGGGATCGACAAGCTGGCGGTGGCCGCTTGGCGGATGGCGCCGGCAGGTTCCGCGATCGTGGTGGGCCGGGCGGGGACCACCGGCTTCGGGCACCTGTTCGACGAGCGCATCGCCCGCGACGGGCAGGCCACCGGCTATGTCTGCCGGGGCGAGGTCTGCTTCGACCCGATCAGCGACTACGCCGAGCTCAAGACCCCGCTGTGGAGCCGCTGCTGAGCGGCCAGCCCGCCAGCAAGGCGGCGAGCCCCGTCCCGAACTCCTCGTCGGGCTGCCAGCCGTAGCCGGTGGCCAGCGCCCGGGCCAGGTGCGGGGTGTGCTCCGCCATCTCCCGCAGACTCTCTTCCGGGTCGGCGTCGGCGCCCCCGACGGGTTGGCGGACCTCGCCTTGCACCTTCCCGACGGTGAAGGCCACCACGCAGTCCAGTACCCGCATGGCAACGGCCGGGGGCAGGCCCTCGGCGGCCAGCCGGCCGACCAGGTCATCGGCCAGCCCCATGAGGCGGGGCGTCACCATGGGGCGGGTGGCCACCAGCTGCACCAGCCGCGGATGGTCCAGCAGCACCCGGCGCAGCTCGTGCGCCAGACTGGCCACCTGCTCGCGCCAGTCACCCGCGGTGGTCGGCCGCAGGCCGCTCCACAACTCGTCGACCACCAGGTCGAACAGGGCCGCCTTGCTGGGGACGTGGTGGTAGATGGTCATCGGATCCACTGCCAGCCGGGAGCCCAGCTTGCGCATGCTGAAGGTCTCGTGGCCTTGTTCGTCGAGCAGGGCCAGGGCGGCATCGACGACCTGCTGCTGGCTGGTGCTGGCGGGGCGGGGTGTCATCGTCGATCCTTTGGACGGGTGAAGAAGAGTTCCCGGTCATGCCAGAGCACCCAGCCGCACAGCGCGGTCAACAGCAACGTCTGCAGGGCCTTGGTGTCCGGATGGGTCAGGAAGATCTCATTGCCGTAGTTGGCGCTCAGGTGGACCAGGACGGGGATCCAGATGTTGCGGCCGCAACGATAGTAGAGCCAGTTCATCAGCACCATGAAGGGGAACATCGAGACCAGGAAGTTGACCGACGCGAGCAGCCCTACCTCGACCACCTCGGCCTGGTAATAGCCCTTGATCCCGGCCAGCGGCAGATGCCACAGTGCCCAGATGGCGGCGAAGACCATCGAGCTGCGCCAGATGGTCCAGCGGGAGGCCAGGGCGTCGGTGCCGTAGCTGTGCCAGGCCAACTCCTCGACGATCGGTGCCAGACCGAGCACCAGCCAGGCGGGGGCGACGCCGGAGGTGAAGGAGAAGCCGTTGCGCAGCTGGAACTGCTCGGAGGGGTAGCCGAAGAGCAGTGAGATGGCGGTTCCGGCCAGCAGGGCCGCGGGCAGCAGCACCACGGACAGCGCCGCCAGGCCGGGGCTGACCTGGCGCCAGTTGGTCAGGCGGTGCCTGGTGTCGCGCAGCAGCTGCGGATTGCGGACGGTCAGCACCGCGGCAACCGCCAGGGGTGCGAACAAGCCACCGAAGCCCAGCAGGGAGGTCAGCAGCCGCGCGGCGTGCGAGGGATCGTCCAGATGAGAGAGTCGGCCGGCGGCCAGCCACATGGCCCACGGGATCGCGGTGGAGAGGGCGAAGAAGAGCCCGGGCTGGCGATAGTGCCGGATGGCGTCGGCATCGATCGGCGCCGTGGTGCGGGGCTGGCGGGCGAGGCGGTCAGTGGTGAGGGTCATGACTCGACCGTAATTCTACGGTGTAGATATTGGCATCCGTGGACACCCTGATTGCCACCGGAGTCGGACTCTATTAGGTTAGCCTTACCTATTGACGAGGAGGTCTGATGGAGTCCCACGAGCTCACCGCCCATGGTGTGACGCAGCGGGCGGCGCATGACATGGCCGCACGCCTGCTCCGGGGTGCCGGGCGGGCCAGTCTGGTTGCCTATGCCGACCCGGAGCTGGCCGATCTGGAGACCCTGGCACACTGCTGGTCCGATGAGCTGGGTGGGCTGCTGGTGGCCGTCATCCCACCGCGGGGGCGGCGACTGGGTGCTCCAGTGCAGGTGCGGTTGGGGATCGACAAGCTGGCGCCGCTGGCATCGGTGGGGGTCTTGACCGCCTCGCTGCATTCGCTGGCGGAGCTCTGGCCACTGGGGCGCGGCCAGGCCGAGGCGCTGGCCGATCCCCCGGCCGAGCTGGCGGGGCTGATCGGGTGCGACGACGTGCTGCTGGCGCTCGTGCTGCCGCAGCGGCTGCTGCTGCACGCCCATGGTCAGGTCGCCGAGATTGACCGGGCGCTGGCGCTGCAGTCGACACCGTGGCCACTGCATGCCGACGAGTTGGCGGCGGTTGAGCTGGTGGAGTCGCACGGCGAGGCGCAACTGGCGCACTGGGCCAGCATGGTCAGCCAAGGGGATTGGCCGGGCGACGGCTCCGGCGTCGTACTGCACCAGAAGTTGTGCACTTCCTTGGCGCATCGGGCCATGGTGGTGGACGTGGCCCCGCAAGGGCTGACGGTGATGGTCACCACCGCGGATCGGGTGCAGACCGTCCAGGTGGACTTCGCCCACCGTGTGGGCTCACTGCGCGCGCTGCGGCAGGAAGTGCTGCGGATCGCCTTCCAGAACCCCGCGCTGCCTGAATTGTGGGACGCAACTGAATCGGGCGCGTGACAAGGGCAGAACGCGGGTCACGTTTGGGCGAACGTGACCCGCGTTCTGGTGCGTCGGGGGGGGGCAACCCCGGCGTGGGAAGCCGGAGGGAATCAGGCCTGCTGGTAGCTCAGGCAGGCACCGGCGTCGCTGATCTGGATGGACTGGGCCTGGCAGAGCAGGTTGGCATTGTTCACGCACTCCAGGTGCTGGCAGGCGCCGACTTGGCCATTGGCGCTCTCCAGGCCGCCACGGACGTCGACCTGGACGAAGGTGGCGCAGCTGGCCTGCTCGGTGCCCGCGACGGTGATGGCGCCGGCCGCGCAGCCGTCGTGGTTGAAGGAACAGGTGGTGGCCTGGCAGGAATTGATCAGGGTGAGGGCGGTCATGGTGTGCTCCTTGTGAGTGACGCATTTGGGTGAATTGGCGCAACTGATGAGTTCACCATAATCACCCTGCGCGGCGAATTCCAGACAAGTAAGCCTTGCCTAAAATGGCTAGTCAGCTCCGATTTTGAGCACTGATTCTTGAGTTAATTCCCCGGTCGCGTGGATTTTGCTCAGCGGCCATAGCGCCGTTCGCGCTGGCTGAAGGAGCGCAGTGCCCGCAGGAAGTCCACCTTGCGGAAGTCCGGCCACAGCGCCTCGCAGAAGTAGAACTCGCTGTGGGCGCTCTGCCACATCAGGAAACCGGAGAGGCGCTGCTCGCCGGAGGTGCGGATGATCAGGTCCGGATCGGGCTGGCCCTTGGTGTAGAGATGCTCGCCGATCTGGTCGATCTCCAGGGTCTCGGCCAGTTCGGTGAGGGTGGTGCCCTTGGCGGCTTCCTCGCGCAGCAGGGATCGGACCGCATCCCGCAGTTCGTGGCGCCCGCCATAGGCGATGGCGACGTTGACCACCATGCCTCGGTTGTTCTGGCTCTCCCGTCGGGCCTGGTCCAGCGCCTGGGCCATCGGTTCGGGCAGCAGGGACATGTCCCCGACGGCCTGCACCGGCCAGCGCCCGTCGGCGGCCAGGTCACGGACCAGCTGTTCGATCACCCCCAGCAGCGGCGCCACCTCCTCGTCGGCGGAGCGCTTGAGGTTGTCCGGGCTGAGCACCCAGAGGGTGACCACTTCGATTCCGGCCTCGTGGCACCAGCCGACGAAGTCCCGCAGCTTGTCGGCGCCGGCCTGGTAGCCCGCGACCAGCGGCTGGTCCGGGGCGTTCATCCGGGCCCAGCGGCGGTTGCCGTCGGCCAGCACCGCGACGTGCCGGGGGAGCCGGCTCTTGTCCAGCTCGGCCACCAGCCGCGTCTCGTAGGTGCTGTAGAGCAGTCCGGCCGGGTGTATCCGGTCCAGGCTCTCGGTGAGGCGGTCCAGCCGATTCATGTGCCACAGCCTAACGGGTGCCCAACTCCCGGAATTTGAACCCGTGGGTTTGAAAGCAGCAAAGCTACGGTACCGTAGGTTTCATGAGCATCAAGACGCCCGGGCACTCGCCGAATCTGGCCGAGACGTTGGGCGACGCAGTCGCTGCCGTCAAACCGCGGCTGCGTGGGTGGTTGCACCAGGGCTTTGCGCCGATCGTGCTGGTGGCCGGCATCGTGCTGGTGGCCCTCGCCGGGGAGCGGGACCAACGGATCGCCTGCGCGGTCTACACCTTGAGCGCGGTACTGCTGTTCGGCAATTCCGCCTTCTACCACCGCGGCAGCTGGTCCCCCAGGGTGCACGCCATCTTCCGCCGGGTGGACCATGCCAACATCTTCATCTTCATTGCCGGCAGCTACACTCCGCTGTCCGTCGGGATGCTGCATGGCCGGAGTCTTCGCATGCTGCTCACCCTGATCTGGGGCTGTGCCCTGGTGGGCGTGCTCTTCCGGGTCTGCTGGCTGTCCGCACCGCGGGGGCTCTACGTGGCCCTCTATCTGGCGATGGGCTGGGCGGCGATCGGCTGGCTGGGGCAGTTCTGGCACTCCGGTGGCCCGCTGGTGGTGGGCCTGATTGCCCTGGGTGGCATCATCTACTCGATCGGTGCGGTGGCCTACGGCTTCAAGCGGCCCAATCCCTGGCCTGCCACCTTCGGCTTCCATGAGATCTTCCACCTGTGCACCATCCTGGCTGCCGTCAGTCACTACATCGCCATCTGTGTGGTCCTCTTCCGCTGACCCTTGCCGGGGCGCGCTCACTCCTCGACTAGGGTCTGCTCCATGGACCCTCTTGATCTCGCCCAGCCACTGCCGGACCTGCTGCAGGCCATCACCGACGTCGAGTCGGTCAGCGGCAATGAGCAGCGGCTCGCGGACCGGGTGGAGCAGGCACTGCGGGCCTGTGCGCACCTGGAGGTGATCCGGCACGGCAACTGCCTGGCCGCCCGCACCACCCTGGGGCGGGAGCAGCGGATCCTGGTGGCCGGGCACCTGGACACGGTGCCGGTGGCGGACAACCTGCCCAGCAGTCGCAGCGTTGTCGACGGTGAGGACCGGATCCATGGCCGGGGCACCTGCGACATGAAGGGTGGCGTCGCCGTTGCCCTGCAGCTGGCCGCCGAGCTGACCGAGCCCCGGCACGACGTCACTTGGTTCTTCTACGACAACGAAGAAGTGGCCAGCGAGCTGAACGGCCTGGGGCGGATCGGCCGGGAACACCCCGAACTGCTGCACGGCGACTTCGCCATTCTGATGGAGCCCACCGCGGCGCGGATCGAGGGCGGTTGCCAGGGCACGATGCGCTTCTGGATCACCACCCGCGGCACCGCCGCGCACAGCGCCCGCAGCTGGCTGGGACACAATGCCATCCACGACATCGCGCCCGTCTTCCAGCGGATCGCCGGCTTCGAGTGCCGCGAGATCGAGGTGGAGGGTCTGGTCTTCCGCGAGGGCCTCAACGCGGTGCAGATCCGCGGGGGAGTGGCCGGCAATGTCATCCCCGACGAGTGCAGCGTGCACGTCAACTACCGCTACGCCCCGGACAAGACCACGGCCCAGGCCGAAGCCCTGATGCGGGAGGTGTTCGACGGCTTCGAGCTGGAGGTGGTGGACCTCTCGCCCGCGGCGCGCCCCGGGCTGGACCTGCCGGCTGCCCAGGACTTCGTCGCCGCCGTCGGGGGCGAGCCGGGGCCCAAGTACGGTTGGACCGACGTCGCGCGGTTCAGCGAGCTGGGTGTTCCGGCGGTGAACTTCGGCCCGGCCAATCCCGGCAAGGCCCACATGTCCGACGAGTACTGCCCGGTGGCGGACCTGGACGCCTGCGCCGATGCGCTGCGCCGTTGGCTCGCGCCCAACCATGACCAGGAGGCCTGAAATGCCAGACCGGAAGAAGAAGAACCACGGCGTGGTGGACAATGTGCCCGGTCAGGGCAACCACGTGGTGCAGGGGTCCATCATCCGGCGGCGCGGCCAGAAGCAGGCCACCACCACCGACCAGCGGTTGCTGGCCGGGGCCGGGGACACAGCCTGGAGCCACAGTGATCCGTGGCGCACCATGCGGATCCAGGCCGAGTTCGTGGACGGCTTCGGCACCCTGGCCGAGCTGGGCCCGGCCATCAGTCTGTTCGGTTCGGCCCGGACCAGGCCGGAGCATCCGATGTGGGGGGCGGCGGAGCGGATGGCCGCCGCCCTGGTGGCGGCCGGCTATGCCGTGATCACCGGCGGCGGGCCGGGCGTGATGGAGGCGGCCAACAAGGGCGCGGACGAGGCCGGCGGCACCTCGGTGGGCCTGGGGATCGAGCTGCCCTTCGAGGCGTCGATGAATTCCCACGTGAACCTGGGGATCAACTTCCGCTACTTCTTTGTCCGCAAGGTGATGTTCCTCAAGTACGCCCAGGGCTTCATCGTGATGCCCGGTGGCCTGGGCACCTTCGACGAGCTCTTCGAGGCGCTCACTCTGGCCCAGACCGGCAAGGTGCAGCACTTCCCGGTGGTGCTCTTCGGTGTCGACTACTGGCGGGGGCTGGTGGACTGGCTGCGGGACGCCGCGCTGGCGGAGGGCTACATCTCCCCGGCCGACCTGGAGATGTTCCTGGTCACCGACGACGAGCAGGCCGCGGTGGCGCATGTGACCGCTGGCCGGGGTGCCGGGGGCAAGCCGTGAGCTGGCTGTTGGCGGCCGTGGTGCTGCTGATCCTGGGCGGGGCTGCGGTGGTGGCCTCCGGACGGTGGGGCGCGATGCCCGAGCTGGTGGATGATCGGGCCTGGCGTCCGGTTCCGCCCGGCCCGATCGATGCCCGGGCCCTGCGGGAGGCCCAGTTCAGCGTGGTCACCCGGGGCTATTCCATGCAGCAGGTCGACGACCTGCTGGAGCGGTTGGCCCGTCAGTTGGCGGAGGCCGACGGCACGCCGTCGGACGGACCGCTGGGGGATGCCACGCAGAATGCGGAATAATGGAGTGAAAACCGTCGAAGAGATGAGGATGCACGATGGCTGCAATGAAGCCCCGCACGGGTGATGGCCCGATGGAGGTCACCAAGGAAGGCCGTGGCATCGTGATGCGCGTTCCCGTGGACGGCGGCGGCCGTCTGGTGGTTGAGCTGAACGCAACCGAGGCCACCGACCTGCTGAAGTGCCTGCAGGAGGTCGTCGGCTGACGCGGCCCCGCGATTCCTGACGAGAACGGCGTGCACCCCGGCTGGGGTGCACGCCGTTGCCGTGTCGGGACGCGGGATCAGCTCTTGGCTGCCGCGCGGGCGGCGTGCCGCTGGGTGGCGGCCCGGTAGACCTCGACGGTCTGCTGCGCGATGGTCTCCCAGCTGAACTTGTCGATGCAGCGCTGCCGCCCGGCCTGCCCGAACTTCTGGGCCAGCTCGGGATTGCGGGTGAGTTCGTTGATCTTGTCCGCGAAGGTCTTCTCGAAGGTGGCGATGTAGTCGCCGTCCTGGGCGCGGGCCGGGTCGTAGTCCACCAGGTAGCCGGTCTGGCCATCCACCACCACTTCCGGGATGCCGCCGACGGCGCTGGCCACCACGGCCGTCTCGGTGGCCATGGCCTCCAGGTTCACGATGCCCAGCGGCTCGTAGATGCTGGGGCAGGCGAAGACCGTCGCATTGCTCATCACCTGGCGCACCGAGGCGCGGGGGAGCATCTCCTGCACCCAGACCACGCCACCGCCGCGGGCCTCCTTGAGGGCGCCGAAGGCCTGGTTGAACTCCTCGGCAATCTCCGGGGTGTCCGGGGCGCCGGCCAGCAGGATGAGCTGGGTGTCCGGGTCCAGGTGCTGGCCGGCGCGCACCAGGTGCACCAGCCCCTTTTGGCGGGTGATCCGGCCCACGAAGACCACCGACGGCTTGCTGGGATCCATCCCGATCTGCTCACAGATGTCGGTGTCGTTGTCCGGCTGGAACTCGTCGGTGTCGATGCCGTTCAGCACGACGTGGATCTTGTCCGGCTCCAGCTCGGGATAGGCCGCCAGGATGCCCTTCTTCATCCCCTCGCTGACCGCAATCACGGCGTCGGCGCCGTTGTAGGCGGTGCGTTCGGCCCAGGAGGACAGGGCATAGCCGCCGCCCAGCTGTTCGGCCTTCCACGGCCGGTCGGGCTCCAGCGAGTGGGCGCTGACCACGTGCGGGATGTCCCGGAAGAGACCGGCCAGGTGTCCGGCCAGATTGGCATACCAGGTGTGGGAGTGCACCAGCTCGACGTTCTCGGGCAGGGCGGAGACCATCGACAGGTCGGCGCCGAAGACCCGCAGGGCGGCATTGGCGCCGGCCGGGTAGTTCTCCTGATGGGCCGTCGCACCCTCGCGCGGCTCACCCATGCACTGGACGTCCACGTCGATGAACTTGCGCAGCTGGGGCACGAGCTGGGCGACGTGGACGCCGGCTCCACCGTAGATGGTCGGGGGGTACTCACGGGTGAGAATGGATACGCGCATGTGCTGATGCTTGCACAGGCCCCGGGGCCCCACAACGGTTTGGGCAGTGGGATTTGCCGCCCGGGCCGCCGTCCCACCTGATGGACGGGCCGCTGGGTGACCAACAGGTTGTCTCTTGGCGAAAGTCCGACCATTTCACCCAATGTGCCTTGTGGAAGGCGGCCCTCGCGCAATAGGTTCAGGGCATGTCCACAAGACCAAAGGTGCTCTCCATCGTGCTGGCAGGCGGCGAGGGAAAACGCCTCATGCCCCTCACTGCTGACCGGGCCAAGCCTGCCGTTCCCTTCGGCGGAACCTACCGCCTGATTGACTTCGTGCTTTCCAATCTGGCCAACTCCGAGTTGCGCCAGATCTGCGTGCTGACGCAGTACAAGTCCCACTCCCTCGACCGTCACATCTCGCTGACCTGGCGGATGTCCACCATGCTGGGCAACTACGTCACCCCGGTGCCGGCCCAGCAGCGGCTCGGTCCCCAGTGGTACCAGGGCAGCGCGGACGCCATCTACCAGTCGATGAACCTGATCCGCGACGAGCGGCCGGACTACATCGTGGTCTTCGGCGCGGACAACATCTACCGGATGGACGTGAGCCAGATGCTGGACGCGCACATCGAATCCGGCCTGCAGTGCACCGTGGCCGGCATCCGGGTGCCGCGTTCCGAGGCCCACGCCTTCGGCATCATCGATGCCGGCGAGGGCGGCAAGATCAAGCAGTTCCTGGAGAAGCCGGCTGATCCGCCCGGGCTGCCCGACTCCCCGGAGGAGTCCTTCGCCTCCATGGGCAACTACATCTTCACCACCCAGGCGCTGATCGACGCGCTGGAGGCCGATGCCAATGACCCCAATGCGGGCCATGACATGGGCGGCGACATCATTCCCTCCTTCGTCGCCAAGGGCGAGGCGCTGGTCTATGACTTCACCCAGAATGTCGTCCCCGGCGCCACCGACGAGGACCGCAACTACTGGCGTGACGTGGGCACCATCGACGCCTACCACGAGGCCCACATGGACCTGGTCAGCGTCGTGCCGCAGTTCAACCTGTACAACGACAAGTGGCCGATCTGGACCACCCAGGTGCAGGCCCCCGGCGCCAAGTTCACCATGCGCGGCAATGCCGAGGACTCGATCGTCTCGCCCGGTTGCATCATCTCCGGCGGTGACGTGGACCGGACCGTGATGAGCCCCGATGTCTACATCGAGAAGTGGGCCCGGGTGGACAGCTCGATCCTGATGAGTGGCGTGCGGATCGGCCGCAATGCCGTGGTGCACAATGCCATCCTGGACAAGAACGTGATCGTCCCCGACGGAGTGGAGATCGGCGTCGACCATGAGCTGGATCGCGCCCGCGGCTTCACCGTCAGCGATGGCGGTATCACCGTGGTGGGCAAGGGACTGGTGATTCCGCCGGCCATGTGACCCCCTGGTCAACGGACAACGGCTCCGCCTCCCCGATGGGGGAGGCGGAGCCGCCTGTGTCTGCGGGATGTGCCCGGGCTGGCGGTCAGGCCTTGATGGCGGCCAACAGCCCGTCGCCGACCGGCAGCAGCACGGAGGTGAACTCCTCGGTCTCCTCGACGGCGGCCAGGGCCTCCCGGATGATCACCGTCTCGTCGTCCTCATTGTCCGGATCGGCCACCAGGTTGCGCCACAGGGCGTCGTGCAGCACCACCACGCCGCCGTGGCGCAGCAGGCGCAGGGACTGCGCGACGTACTCGACGTATTCCAGCTTGTCCCCGTTGATGAAGACCAGGTCATAGGCGCCGTCCCGCAGCTTGGGCAGCACGTCCAGCGGGGTGCCGGCGATCAGCCGGATCCGGTTGGAGCGAACCCCCGCACTGATGAATTCCTTGCGGGCCGCGGCCTGCCGGTCGGACTGCGGATCGATGCTGGTCAGGATGCCGTCGCTGCCCATGCCCTCGTAGAAGGCCAGGCCGGAAACGCCGCTGCCGGTGCCGATCTCCACGATCGCCTTGGCCTGGACCAACCGGGCCAGGAAGCGCAAGGCCGTGGTGGTGCCATTGCTGATGGTCTCGATGCCCAACTCGACCGCTTGGTTGCGGGCGTCGCGGATCCGCTCGTCGGGCTTCACGAAGTCCTCGGCATAGCCCCAGGAGCGGGTGTCCAGGGGCTGGGAGGGGTTGGTGCTGGGGATGCTGGGCTCGGTCACGCCCCCAGACTACCCAACGCGGGCACTAGGATGGCGCGCATGAGTGCTGAAGCCATGCCCGCCACCACCCAGGAGCAGGCCGAGCCGGTCTTCGGCCGGCTGCTGACCGCCATGGTCACCCCCTTGGCCGCCGATGGATCCGTGGACCTGCCGCGGGCACGGGAGCTGGCCGCCCGGTTGGTGGACGAACAGGCCAACGACAGCCTGGTGATCAACGGCACCACCGGGGAATCTCCCACCACCACCGACGCGGAGAAGGCCGAGCTGCTGGCCGCGGTGGGGGCCGAAGTGGGGGACCGGGCGCAGGTGCTGGCCGGGGTGGGCACCTTCGACACGCGGCACACCGTGGAGCTGGCCCGGCAGGCCGCCGAGGCCGGGGCGGACGGCCTGCTGGTGGTCACTCCCTACTACTCCAAGCCGCCGCAGCGTGGCATTCGGGACCACTTCTGGGCCGTGGCCGATGCCACCGAGTTGCCGGTGATGGCCTATGACATCCCGCACCGTGCCGGCGTCCCGCTTGCGGCCGACACCCTGATCGAGCTTTCCCAGCACCCCAACATCGTCGCGGTGAAGGACGCCAAGGGTGACCTGGCCGGCTCCGCCCGGGTGATCGCCGAGAGCACACTGACCTACTACTCCGGTGACGACGCGATGACCCTGCCGCTGCTCAGCGTCGGCGGCGCCGGTGTGGTGGGCACCTCCACCCACTTCACCGGGAGACGCACCCGCCAGCTGATCGACGCCTTCCTGGCCGGCCGCCTCGACGAGGCGCTGGCTCTGCACCAGGCGCTGCTGCCCGTCTTCACGGGGGTCTTCGCCACCCAGGGCGTGATGCTGGTCAAGGCCGGCCTGGCTCATCAGGGCTTCGGGGTGGGCGGGGTTCGTGCCCCGCTGCCCGAGGCCACCGCCGAGGAGGCCGCGGCCTTCGCGGCCCTGCTGGACGCCGCCGACCTCTGACCTGCTGGTTGGGTTGGGGAACGATCCGCTGGCCCCGGACGTTGTCAGACTGTAGCCACAGGGCCGGCACAGGCTGTTCACAGCCGAGGCGGCTTCCATGGTGGTGACAGGATTTCCCGGTGCCGGTTCCCGGCGGATGAAGGAGTGGACGCGGATGTTCAGTGCGCGGCAGGCGCCCGCGGCGCGAGCGGCGGCGTCCCAGGACGTCGTCGACTGGACCCCGCCCACCTGGGAGGACCTGGTCCGCGACCATTCCGACCAGGTCTTCCGGCTGGCCTATCGGCTGACCGGCAACCGGCCCGACGCCGAGGACCTCACCCAGGACGTCTTCGTCCGGGTCTTCAAGTCCATCAACAACTTCACCCCGGGCACGCTGGAGGGCTGGCTGCACCGGATCACCACCAACCTCTTCCTGGACCAGGCCCGACGCAAGCAGCGGATCCGGATGGATCCGATGGCCGAGGCCAGCGAGCGAGTGGCCGACGAGCAGGCCTCCCCCGGGGAGCTCTATGACGACGCCAGCATGGATGCCGACGTGGCCGCCGCCCTGGCCGCGCTCAGCCCCGAATACCGGGTGTGCGTGGTGCTGTGTGACATCGAGGGCCTCAGCTACGACGAGATCGCGCAGGTGCTGGACATCAAGGTGGGCACGGTGCGCAGCCGGATCCACCGGGGGCGCTCCCAGCTGCGCCAGTCGCTGGAGCACCGCCGCCCGACGGCCGACCGGGAACGCTACCTTGGCCTCAGCCGACGCCGGGATGAGCAGGTGGTCCTGCGATGACCTGCGCCGACTGCCGCGAGGAGCTCACCGCCTATGCCGACCAGGCCCTGCCGGACCACGAGCGCGAGCGGGTGGCCGCCCATCTGGTGGGCTGCGACGGCTGCCGGGCCGAACTGGCCGGGATCAACGAGCTGCGCAGCCTGTTGACCAGATGCACCCGGCAGAGTGCCCCCACGGCGCCCGGCCACCTGGCCGACCGGCTGGTGGCCATCGCCGGGGCGGAGGCGGACCGGCAGCTCTGGTTGGCCCCGGAGCGATCCGGGTGCCTGCCCAGCCCGCGTCGACGCCGTCGGATCCGGGTGCTGGCCCTGGGGTCGATGACCACCGCGGGCATCCTGGGCGCGCTGGGCAGCGCCTGGCTGATGGCGCCGACGCTGCCTCCGGTGAGCGACCCGGAGGCCGGCAGCATCACGCTCACCGAGAATTCCCGGGCCGACGGCGCCGGCAACCTGCTGGGGCCACAAACCAGCGCCGCCGTGGTCAGCACGGTGCCGGTGGTCGACGTTGAGCAGGAGGAGGGGCAGGACTGCCCGGAGCCGTTCGCCTGCCCCGACGCCCTGACCGGTCTGCCCCGCACGGAGCTGGACCTGTCCGGCGCCCCGGGGCTGGTGCGCACCGACTACGCCGCGCAGGGCCAGCAGGTGACGGTGGTGCAGCAGCACGGCTGGCTGGCGGGCCAACCGGACCGGGTGGCGGGGGAGTTCCGTCAGGCCTGGCAGTCCGGGGAGACGGTCTACTGCGTCGTGGCCAGTGATGAGACGGTGGGGCGGGCCGCCGTCGCGCAGCTGCCGCACGAGCAGGCCGTGGCCGACGACGCGGTGCAGCGGGTCCGCACCGGGCTGCGTGCGCTGGTGGGTGAGCGGGGCCGGTAGGCTGACCGTCGTGCCCGGCATCCAGGAGTTCCTCATGCTCGCGGTGCTGGCGACCATCATGTTCGGCCCGGAGAAGATCCCGGAGCTGAGCCGCAAGGCCGCCCGCATCGTCTTCTTCCTGCGCAACATCGCCAACACCGCGCAGGACCAGCTGCGAGCCGAGCTGGGCCCCGAGTATGCCAACCTGGACATCCGGGACCTGCACCCCAAGACGTTCATCCAGAAGCACCTGCTGGAGGACATGCAGTCCGACATCGACGAGATCAAGTCGGACCTGTCGGACGTGCGCAGTGACCTGGACTCCGACCTCAAGGACGCCAAGATGCTGGGGCAGGACCTGCAGCACCAGCTGGAGAGCAAGGACGCCGACGACCAGCCGGGGATGGCTGGCGTCGGCGTGCCCGACTACGCGGATGCAACCTAGACGGGGCTGACCCCGAGCTGCATGCCCGCCAGCCCGCGCTGACGGCCGTCGATCTGCTCGGCCAGGGCCCGCAGCGCCCTGGCGGAGGCGGACTCGGGCTGGTTCACCACGATTGGCGCGCCCTGGTCACCACCCTCGCGCAGCTGCTGCTCGATCGGGATCTGGGCCAGCAGCGGGATCTGGTAGCCCAGCCGCTCGGTCAGGGTGTCCGCGACGGCCTGACCGCCGCCGTGGCCGAACAGGTCCACCTTGTGCGGCTGGCTGCAGTGGGGGCAGGTGGTCTCCAGGTAGGACATGTTCTCCACCACGCCGATCACCCGCTGCTGCATGATCGCGGCCATGGTGCCGGCCCGCTCAGCCACCTCGGCGGCGGCCACCTGCGGGGTGGTCACCACCACCACCTCGGAATTGGGGATCTTCTGGCCCAGGCTGATCGCCACGTCGCCGGTGCCCGGGGGCAGGTCCAGCACCAAGTAGTCCAGGTCACCCCAGTAGACGTCGGCCAGCAGCTGGGTCAGGGCCCGGTCCAGGATGGGGCCACGCCAGGCGATCACCTGGTCCCGATCCGGCTTCAGCATGCCGACGCTGATCACCTTCATCCCCATGGAGGGGACCGGCATGATCATGTCGTCGACGGCGGTGGGCTTCGCGTCGCCCAAGCCCAGCATGTCCGGAACGGAATGGCCGTAGATGTCCGCGTCCAGGATGCCGACGCTGCGGCCCATCGCGGCCAGGGCGCTGGCCAGGTTCACCGTCACCGAACTCTTGCCGACGCCACCCTTGCCGGAGGCCACGGCGATCACCTTGGTCAGGTTCCCCGGCTGGGCGAACTGGATCTGGCGTTCGGGCTCACCGCCGCGCAGCACCTGCTTCAGGGCGGCGCGCTGCTCGTCATCCATCACACCCAACTGCACCTCGACGGAGCTGACGCCGTCGACGGCCATCACGGCCTTGGTCACCTCGGTCTGCAGGGTGGCCTTCAAGGGGCAACCGGAGACCGTGAGCAGGATCTTCACCAGCACATGGCCGGCGTCGTCGATGGAGACGTCGTCCACCATGCCCAGTTCGGTGATCGGACGGTGGATCTCGGGGTCGTCCACGGTGTGCAGGGCCGCGCGGACCTGGCCCAGCAGGGGGTTTTCAACGTCGCTCATGTAGTGATCCTTTTCCTCCGGAAGCGCTATTGCAAATCAGGCCTCGCCCGGCTCGGTCAGCGACGGTCCTTGCCGCCGCGCTGGTCCCGCAGCCAGCTGTCGCGCCGCTGGTCGGTCGGTTCCTCGTCCTCGTCGCGTTCCAGTTCGGCCAGCAGTTCGCGCAGGCCGGAGCGCAGCTCACCGCGCAGGTAGTCACGGGTGGCCATCTCACCCATGGTCATCCGGATACTGGCGATCTCCCGGGCCAGAAAGTCCATGTCGGCCCGGCTCTGGGCGGCCACCCGCCGGTCCTCCTCCATGGTCAACCGGTCGCGCGCCTCCTGTCGGTTCTGCGCCAGCAGGATCAGCGGGGCCGAATAGGAGGCCTGGGTGGAGAAGAACAGGTTGAGCAGGATGAAGGGGTACGGATCCCACTTGTAGTGCCAGATGCTGACCACATTGAGCGTCACCCAGGCGATCACGAAGACCGTCATCCAGGCAAGGAACTTGGCGGTGCCCATGAAGCGGGCCACCCATTCGGCGAAGCGACCGAAGGAGTCGCTGTCCAGCTCCACCTTGGGCAGGAGGGCGCGTTTGCGGCTGCCGGGGGTGTTCAGTCGTTCACGTGCCTCAGCCACCGCTCACCTCCCGTGCGTTCTCGTGGTCGTCGCCGTCCAGCTGTTCACCCCGCCAGTCCTCCGGCAGCATGTGGTCCAGCAGGTCGTCGACGGCCACCGCCCCGACCAGCTGGTTCTCCTCGTTGACCACCGGTGCCACCACCAGGTTGTAGGTGGCGAAGTAACGGCTGACCTCGGCCAGTGCACTGTGCGGGCGCATCGGTTCCAAGCCCTCGTCCACGAGCCCGGAGACCAGCATCGACGGCGGTTCGCGCAGCAGTCGTTGGGTGTGCACCATGCCCAGGAAGCGACCCGACGGAGTGTCCAACGGGGGACGGCAGATGAAGACCATGGAGGCCAAGGCAGGCGTCAGCTCCTCATCGCGCACCCGCGCGAGGGCCTCGGCGACGGTGGCATCAGGGGCCAGCACCACCGGTTCGGGGGTCATCATGCCGCCGGCGGTCAGGTCGGCATAGATCAACAAACCGCGCACGTCGGCGGCCTCGTCGGGCTCCATCCGCTGCAGCAGGTCCTCGGCCATCTCGGCCGGCAGTTCCTTGATCAGGTCCGCGGCGTCGTCCGGGTTCATCTCCTCCAGGATGTCCGCGGCCCGCTCATTGTCCAGGGCGGTCAGCAGTTCCACCTGCTCGTCCTCCGGCAACTCCTCCAGGGCGTCGGCCAGCTGCTCGTCGTCGAGTTGCTCCACCACTTCGGCGCGACGGGCGGGGGCCATGTCGTGCAGTTCCCGGGCCATGTCGGCCGGTTTCATGTCCGCCATCTGGGCAACCAGGTGGTCGGTGACCTGCTGGGCGTTGAGCACCAGGTTGGGGATCTCCGACCAGCGCACGATGCTGGTCCGCCCGCGCTGACTCAGCCGGAATCGGACATTGGGGTTGACCTCGCGCAGTGCGACGTCGCTGACCTCCCACTCGCGGGCCCGGGTGGGCTTCATGGAAACGTCATAGATCGCGGCGCGACGACCCTCGGCGCGGTTGACGGTGCGGTCGAAGAGGTCGTCGATCACCAAGGTCTCGGCATCCCGCTTGCTGAACCGACGGGTGTCCACCTGCCCCTCGATGGCCACCTGGCTTGCGTCGATGGCGTGGACCCGGACCATCGGGACGAAGATCCGGCGGCGGGCGAAGAGCTCCACCACCAGCCCCTTCACGCGGGGTGCGCGGCCCTGCGTGCGCAGCTGGATCACGACGTCGCGCACGCGCCCGACCTGGTCGCCGGAGGCGTCGAGGACGGGAAGGCCGCGGATCCGCGAGATGAAGACTGCGGTGGAGGAGACACTCACCCCGCAAATCTAACGTGTCCCCCGGTTCGTCACGCGTCGTCGCTAGGCTGGGTCCGTGAACAATGCCGTTGCCAGCCCGGCCGTGACCAGGGCCCGCCGCACCATCCTCGCCGTTCCCGGCTCGAGCGACCGCTTCATCGCCAAGAGCCGTACCCAGCCCGTGGATGCCGTCTTCCTTGACCTGGAGGACGCCGTCGCGCCCCCGGTGAAGCAGGAGTCCCGCCAGCGGATCGTCGAGGCCCTGAACCATCCCGACGGCTGGCAGGCGCCGACCGTGACCTACCGGGTGAACGACTGGTCGACGCCGTGGACCACGATGGACGTGCTGGAGGTGGTCGGCGGAGCCGGCGCCCGGGTGGACTGCATCGTGCTGCCCAAGGTCACCGACGCCAGCCAGGTGAAGGCGCTGGACCTGGTGCTCACCCAGGCCGAGCAGGCCGCCGGGCTGCCGGTGGGGCGGATCGGGCTGGAACTGCAGATCGAGGAGGCGCGGGGTTTGCTGCACGTCGCCGAGATCGCGGCCGCCAGCCCGCGCACCGAGAGCCTGGTCTACGGGCCCGGTGATTTCATGGCTTCGATGGGGATGGCCACCCTGAATGTCGGTTCCCAGCCGCCCGGCTACGTGGGCGATGCCTTCCATCACGTCCAGATGTCCATCCTGGTGGCGGCCCGGGCGCACGGCCTGCAGGCGATCGACGGGCCCTTCGTCGGGATCCGGGACCTGGACGGCTTCCGCACCTCCGCGTCGAGCTCCGCGGCGCTGGGCTACGACGGCAAGTGGGTGCTCCACCCCTCCCAGGTGGAGGCCGGGAACCAGATCTACACCCCGCCCGAGGAGAACATCGAGCGCGCCCGGCGGATCGTCGAGGCCTACCGCCATGCCACGGCGGAGGCCGGGGGAGCGGTGGGCGCGATCGTGGTGGACGACGAGATGGTGGACGGCGCCGGTTTGGCCGTCGCCCGCTCCACCCTGGCCAAGATCGGCGAGCGCGTCTGAGTCACGGGTGGGCGTCGGCGCGGTCAGGAGGTCGCGGCGTGGGGTTCCCGGGCCGGATGCGCCAGGAGGATCAACGCAATCAGGCACAACCCGCTGGCCAGGTAGATCGGCCAGCCCCATGGAGAGTGGGCGGCGCCGCTGGTCTGGTAGGTGTCGGCCAGCGCGATGTTGGGGCCGAAGGAGGCCAGCCAGTGCGCCGGCGCCGCAAACACACCCAGGACAAGGAAGCCGGTGGCAGCCGCCCGGGGGTTGGCGTGTTGACGGCGGCGACCAGTCAGGAGGAGAGCGAACGCGAGCCCGACTCCCAGGCCGGCCACTGCGAGCACCAATCCGCTGTCCATGGATTCCCCGGCCGCGGTAATGTCGGCATGGATCTGTGGGAGTGAGCGGCCGGGCGCAGTGGCCAAGGGGTTCAGCACCAGGTTCTGTACCACCGACCAGACGGCCAGCAGGACGATGGTGGTACATCCGGTCAGAGGGATCCAGCGTCGCGGCATGCATCCACCGTAGGTGTCTTCCGCCTCCACGCAATCGGACTGCAGGCCCCGACACCTCTCCCCACGGGGGCATTGTGCTGCGACGCGATCAGGCGGCGCCGGTTTCCAGGATGCGGGCTTCCGGGTGTGGGGTTTCGTGGTGGTGGGTTTCGTGGTGTCGGCGGGAAGCGGCGACGTCGGGTCGGCCGAGGTCCAGGGTGCGGCTGGCCGTGGTGAGGTAGCGGTAGCCCAAGGGGGTTTGCCACAGGAAGATCCCGGGCAGGGGTTGGGTCAGGCGCCAGCCGAAGTGGGTCTTCGCGCGGTGGGCGCGACGGGACAACGGACCCAGGTTGTCCGGATGCGTGACGCCGCGGGCAGGGGCCTCGACCGGGTCGGCCGCCGTGGCTGGGTCGGCGGGTGGGCTCGACTCGGCCACCGGTCCCCGAGCTTGTCGAGGGGCCCGTGTCTGGGGAGGGGGCTCGGCAGGTACGCCAGCCGGGGTTGGGTCCGTGCCAGCAGCGGCTCCGGCAGGCGGCTCGTGAACCTGTCGAAGGGCGGTGCTCGCGCTTGCCTCTGCGGGCGGGCTCGACTCGGCCACCGGTCCCCGAGCTTGTCGAGGGGCCTGTCCTGATCGAGCGGTCCCGGGTGTCCATGGGATGGTGTGGTCCAGGTCCAGACCGGGTGATTTTCGGGTGGACCAGGGGAACACCTCGTACGGACTGCGAAGGGTCACGGCTTCTCGCATGGTGGGTGGGCATTCGTAGGCATCGGAGGGGGTTTGGTGGTTCTGGTCGATCACCGGGCGGACCGTGACCCGGTGATGCCCGAACAGGTCGGGCAACCAGCCGGCCAGCAGTGGTTGGAGTTCGTCGGCGCGCACCACACCGTCACCGTGGGCGAGGGTGGTGTCGGTCAAGTGCACCACCACCTGCGCCCTGGGCAGCAGCTTGTCCGGGTCGACGGTGATGGTGCCGCACACATGCCCGGCCTGACCCGCCCGCTGACAGACCTGTTCGAACTCTTCACCGGTGGGGAGTTGGTCCAACAGATCGGCCTGCAGCAACTGGGTGGCCAGGGCGGGGGTGGCCATCAATCCGAGGGCTTTGGCGCGTAGCGCGTTGGGGGTGCCGGCGTGTCCGGCGCGGCGCAGCACCTGCACCAGCCGATCCAGTTGGGCATCCAACTGCACGGCGTCCGCGGCATCCACCACCGCGGCCACATCGGTGACCCCGCCCTCGGATTGGGCGATCCACACTCCCCGCGCCTCAGCCGCATCCACGCGCTTCTGCTCGGCCTGGTCCGGTGGCAGGTGGCGCAGCACCACCCCGGCCACCGTCTTCTTCACCCGCCGAAACGACATGCCCACGATCATCCGGGACAGTTCGAGGTCCACCAACCCCGCCCTGTCGCGGTCGAGCTCGCGGGTGGCGTAGGCGATGTGCTGGGCATGATGTACCGGCACGTTGAGTTCTTGCACCATGCGCCACAGGACGGGGAGCCGGTGTCGTACGTCGAGGGCGGTGGCGATCAACGCGGTGGCCTCCTCCACCCGCACATGCAGGTCGGCGGCCAACTCCAACGCACAACCTTCCGCCACCTCCGGGGTTCCCGCTCCACCGAGGGCGACGAGGCGTTCCCGGCCGGGCAGCGCCGGCTCGGACGAATCCACCTCGTCGACGTCGGAGTACAGGTCGGCCAGGTGCGCGATCAGCCGGAAGTCGCGGGCCTCGGACTTGCGCCGGGCCCGGCGCTCCGCACGCAACGCCTCAATGGTGGCCAACGCGGTGGCGGGGAGGTCGTCGGGCACGCCCATGGGAGGCGTCTGGGTTGCTGGTGTGCTGCTCATGGTGACCTCCCCCGAAGTCTTCGTGTCTGTATTCTAATTCTACTTCCGAGTCCTCTTTTGAACAAGAGATACGAATGTCTGAAAAGTCACTCTTCTGAGGATTTTGGGCGAGCGGTTCGTGCCCTCGATAGACTCAGGCGCGGCTTGTCGAACGGCGGGCGCTTCGACGCTGATCACAAGCCAAGCACCCAGGTGTGACAAAAATCGGGTGGGCCTGCAGGTTCCGGCGGATCTCACCGAGCCGGGCCGCGGGCCAGAGCGGCCTTCGGCAAACTTCTCATTGTCTTGACCAGATCCGCGCTGGCGAGGTGCGTGACACCAATCACCCGCCGAGAAGCGCGCTTCGCACCCACAGTCTGGATCATCGACCACCCCGAGAACGCACTCAACTGCCGCTCTGTGATCAGGCGCCAACGATGGTGAGGAACCAGCGCACGCGCCCGGGTGGCTGATGGCACGGCGCCGAGCCTCCGGTGATGAGGGGCCTGCGCACACACCCCATGCGTGAGCTCGCAGGTAGGCTGGGGCGCATGTCTTCCCAGATGCAGGCGGCGGCGACGGTGATGCCGCTGAAGTACCCGATGTCGGTGGCGATCTATCCCAGCTATGCCGAGGCGCAGCGCGCCGTCGACCATCTGGCCGACCGGGACTTCCCGGTCCAGCACCTGTGCATCGTCGGGACCGACCTGAAGCAGGTGGAGCGGGTGCTGGGCCGACGGACCTGGGGACGGGTGCTGGCCGAGGGTGCGATGAGTGGCCTGGGCACCGGCATCTTCTTCGGCCTGATGATGATGGTCTTCCTGCAGGACATCGGCGCCTCCGAGGCCTTCCTGTTCGGTCTGGTGCTGGGCGTCGGGATGGGGATCATCACCGCCGGGATGGCCTATGCCGCCAGCAAGGGGCAGCGTGATTTCGCGTCGGTGCAGGCCATCGTCGCCACGCGCTACGAGGTGCTCGGCGAGCACAGCGTTGTCAACCAGGCCCGGGAGATGCTGGGCCAGACTCCGCTGCAGCAGCCGGCGCCCACCATCTGGCCGCCTGAGCCCACCTCATCGGACCGGGAGCAGGAGTGACGATGGGCCCGAAGGAGCTGTGGGACAGCCGTTACTCCCATCCGAATTATGTCTACGGCTACCGCCCCAATGACTTTCTGGTCACCGCCGAGGTGATGCTGCGTCGCGGCTCCCGGGTGCTGGTGCTCGGCGACGGCGAAGGCCGCAATGGCGTGTGGCTGGCACAGAAGGGCCACGACGTCACCACCGTCGATCTCTCCGAGGTGGGGGCCGGCAAGGCCCGCACCCTGGCCGACGAGCGCGGCGTGCAACTGGACATCCAGGTGGCCGACCTTGCCGAATGGGTGCACACCCCCGCCGCTCAGGGGCCGTGGGACGGGATCGTCTCCATCTTCTGCCACCTGAACCCGGAACTCCGGCGGATCGTTGCCGACGCGCTGACCCCGCAGCTCGCGCCGCAGGGCAAGTTGATCATGGAGGCCTACACCCCCGCGCAGCCGTCCCTTGGCACCGGCGGCCCCAAGGATCCCGACGTGTTGCTCACCCGCCAGCACGTGCTGGACGAGTGGCCCGGTCTTGATCTTGATGTGCGGCTGGTGGAGCGCCGGATCTTCGAGGGGATGGGCCACCAGGGCCTGGGCTCCGTGCTCCAGGTGCTGGGCCAGCGCAAGCGCGGCTGAACCCGGATCAGATCCAGCGGCGGTGGCGGAAGATCAGGAAGCAACCCACCATGCCGACCAACATCACCGAGAGCACCACGAAGTAGCCGTACTGGCTGTGCAGCTCCGGCATGTTGTCGAAGTTCATGCCGTAGACAGCGCCCAGCGTGGTGGGCACCGCGAGGATCCCCAGAATCGCGGACAATCGCCGCATGTCCCGGTTGTCCTCCAGGCTGATTCGCGCCATCCCGGCCTGCAGGATGGTGGACAGCACCTCGTCGAAGGACAGGATGGCTTCGCGGGAATCCGTGTGGTGGTCCGCCACTTCGCGGAAGTAGGCCCGGGTCTCGTCGGGAATGACCGGGTAGCTACGCGTGGACAGCGCCTGCAGCGGAGCGGCCAGCGGCACCACCGAACGCTTGAACTCGATCAGCTCGCGTTTGAGGTTGTAGACCCGGTCAATCTCCTTGGTTCCCTGACGGGAGAAGATGTCCTCCTCCACCTCGTCGATGTCGATCTCGAATTCGCCCACCACGGCCATGTACTCGTCGACCACCCGGTCAAGGATCTTGTAGAAGACATAGGCCGGGCCCACCGACAACTCTTCCGGAGTGGATTCCAGGGTGCGACGCAGGCTGCGCAGGGGAGTGTTGTCGCCACGGCGCACGGTGAGCAGGAAGTTCTCGCCGACGAAGATCATGATCTGTCCGGTGGAGACGATCTCACTGGTCTCCGTCACCGCTTCATGATCAACATAGGCGACGGTGGAGATCACGCAGAACAGGGTGTCGTCGAACTGCTCCAGCTTGCTGCGGGTGTGGCCCTCGACGGCATCCTCAATGGCCAGCGGGTGCAGGTCGAACTGGCGGGCGAAGCGCGCCATGTCCTCGTCGGTGGGGTCCTTCAGCCCCAACCAGACAAAACCCTCACCCTCCTTGGCGCGCTCGGTGGCCGTCTCCAGGCTGTGCAGATCGACCTTGACCCCGTCGATGTACAGCGCCCAGGCCTGCACCGAATCCGGGGTGGTGGCCCACTGCCGCATCTGGCGGCGGGCGGCGGGGCGGGGGCGGGTGGTGACGCGCGCGGTGGGCCGCAGCACTGGCAGGTGCCGACGGGAATCCGGCATCAGCCCGCCCGGCTCTCACCCAGCAAACCGGCCATCCACTCCTCGACCTGGTCCGCGCTGCGGGGCAGCATCGTGGACAGGTTCTGGTTGCCGTCCTCGGTGATCAGGATGTCATCCTCGATCCGCACCCCGATCCCGCGCATCTCCTCCGGCACCAGCAGGTCGGTGGACTTCAGGTAGATCCCCGGCTCGACGGTGATGATCATGCCCGGCTTCAGCACGCCGTCGCGGTAGTCCTCCCGCAATGCCTGGGCGCAGTCGTGCACGTCGATCCCCAGGTGGTGGCTGGTGCCGTGCACCATCCACCGGCGATGCTGCCCGCCCTCGGGGCTGAGCGACTCCTCCGGGGTGACCGGCAGCAGGCCCCACTCGTGCAGGTACCTGGCCACGACGGCGATCGCGGCGGCGTGCACATCGGAGAACTTGTTGCCCGGCTTGGCGGCGGCGATCCCCGCCTCCTGCGCCTCCAGCACGGCGTCGTAGACCTTGCGCTGCTGCTCCGAGAACTTTCCGCTGACCGGCAGGGTGCGGGTGACGTCGGCGGTGTACAGGCTGTCCACCTCCACGCCGGCATCCAGCAGCAGCAGGTCGCCTTCCTTGAGGTCCCCGTCGTTGCGGATCCAGTGCAGGGTGTTGGCGTGGTCGCCGCCGGCGGCGATCGAGTCATAGCCGACGCCATTGCCCTGATGGCGGGCGTGCAGGCCGAAGACACCTTCCACCCACCGCTCGCCCCGGCCACGCTTGACGGCCTCCGGCAGGTCCCGCACCACGGCCTCGAAGCCGACGGCGGTGGCCCGGCAGGCCTCGCGCATCTGCTCCACCTCGAAGTCGTCCTTGACCAGACGCAGGGTGGACAGCGTGACCTCCAGCTGGTTGTCCTGCTCGGTCAGCTCCGTGCTGCTCTGGGCGCTGGCGCCGCGGATCTCGTCGATCTGCGCGGTGATGGTCTGGTCGGCGGCTCGCAGCACCCGGATCTGGGTGGACTCGGCATTCTTGGCCAGCGCGGCCGGCAGCTCGCTCAGCGGTGCGCAGCTGATCCCCAGCATGGCCTGCATCTCATCCAGGCTCTCCCGCTGGCCCACCCAGGTCTCGCCATAGCGGGCATCGGCGTAGAACTCCTGGTCCGTGCGCGGGGCGCGCGGCTTGAAGTAGAGGGTGGCCTGGTGGCCCGACGGATGCTCGTCGGTGGCATCGACGGGCTCCAGCACCAGCACCGCATCGGGTTCGCGGTCGGCGCCCAGGCCGGTCAGCCAAGCGAAGGCCGAGTGCGGGCGGAAGACGTAGTCACAGTCGTTGCTGCGGACCTTCAAGCCGCCGGCGGGGATCACCAGCCGCTCCCCGGGGAAGGCCAGGGCCAGGGCGTCGCGACGGGGTGCCGCGGCCACGCTGGCCGGGAGCTGCTCGGGCAGCTCGCTGCTGTACGGGGCCCACTCAATCGGGATGAACTCCCGGAAGGCCTCGGAGAAGGGGGTCTGTCGGTTGGGCAGCTTCGCCTGTTCTTCGCTCATCATCATCTCCGGACTCGTCGGGCACCAGAGGCATCATAGGCTTCCCCACATGGCTTGTGCTCCCCCGGACCTGACCGACTCCCTGTGCGACCCCCGATTGGCCGACCAGCTCACCCGGCTGGGGCTGCGCGGGGAGGACCTGCCCACCGTGCTGGGCTGGGCGCGGGCGGTCGCGAAGCGTCCCAACGACCTCGCGCGGGTGGCTGAGCTGATCTCCCGACTGCGGGCCGGGCTGGGGCAGCCCGAGCGGTCGGGGGAGGTCTTCGAGCCTGTCGACCGGCAGCACGAACTGGGGCGGGGGGTGTTGCCGCTGCTGGCGCTTGCCCTGGCGGCGCCCGCGGTCCGGGAGTACCAGGCGGCCCGCGGGATCGAGGCGGAGGTCAGTGATGACACCCTGGCCGATCTTGGTCAGAAGGTGGTCAAGGACCGGCAGGTC
The DNA here is from genome assembly GCF_038433155.1 of Luteococcus sp. H101. Classification (NCBI taxonomy): domain Bacteria; kingdom Bacillati; phylum Actinomycetota; class Actinomycetes; order Propionibacteriales; family Propionibacteriaceae; genus Luteococcus; species Luteococcus sp. H101. The sequence goes on along the minus strand of NZ_JBCDMW010000035.1, from coordinate 41,626 downwards.
AATGGGTCCACCGGACTGCACAACCAGGCCTGGTTGGCCCGGATCTGGGCCGGTCGCTTCGTCCGGCTGGGGCGGCTCCAGTACGAGCTGACCGCCAGCGACTGCGGAATCCTTGCCGAACCGGTACCGGTGCTCAGTGTTCACATCGACGAGAGCGGCCCGCTGCATCCGGACGAGGTGGATGAATCATTGCTGCGGGCGTCCACCTATGTCGAGGAGCACTTTCCGGAAGTGGGACCGATCGACTGGTTCATCTGCGAGTCCTGGCTGCTGGACCCGGGGCTGGCCCACCGGATGCCTGGCTCCAACCTGGCCGACTTCACCCGGCGGTTCACCGTCTGGAAGGCCGAGGAGGATGACCGGGACGGGCTGTACTTCGGCTTCGGCATTGAGCCCGCGCCCGGGGCCTCGCTGCCGGGGGACCTGGACCGCCTGCCCGCCGACACCGCACTGCGTCGCGCGATGCTGGAGCTGTGGCGCGAGGGGGAGCACGTGATGGGCTGCAGTGGCCGGCTGCCGGTGATCAGTGAACTGACCACCTAGGCTGGGCGGCATGACCGAGCTCTATCTTGTCCGGCACGGTGAGACAGCCTGGAGCAAGTCCGGCCAACACACCTCCGTCACCGACCTCGACCTCACCGATCACGGCGTCGAGCAGGCCAGCGGGCTGCGCGCCAAGCTGGACCCGTCGGACTTCGAGCTGGCGCTCTCCAGCCCCCGGCTGCGAGCCCGACGCACCGCGGAACTGGCTGGCTTCAGCCCGGAAATCGACGACAACCTGGCCGAATGGGCCTACGGGGACTATGAGGGGATGACCAGCGAGCAGATCCGGCGGCAGGTGCCCGGCTGGCGGATCTGGAGCCATGAGGTGCCCGGCGGTGAGACCCGCACCCAGGTGATCAACCGGCTTACCCAGGTGGTGCAGCGCGTGCAGGATTCCGGCGTGGAGCGGGCGATCTGCTTCAGCCACGGCCACGCCTCCCGGGTGCTGGCGCTGTGCTGGCTGGGGATCGACATCGCTCGCGGCCAGTCCTTCCCGCTGGACACCGGCGCGGTGTGCGTCCTGGGCTGGGAGAAGGAGTCCCCGGCGATCATCCGATGGAATGCGTGAGTGATATCATCGGATATCACCCGAGCAGGGAGGCGCCATGACCGACATTCTCATTCGTGGAGTACCGGCCGAGCAGGTCGCGGCCATTGACGAGATGGCCAAGGATCTCGGATTGTCCCGCAACGACTTCCTGCGGCGGGAGGTGCAGCAGGTGGCCGGCCGGCGCGCCGTGCGGCTCACGATGCAGGACCTCGAGGACTTCTGTGAGCGCTACGCGGACCTCGGAGATCCCGAGGTGATGAGGCAGGCCTGGTCATGAATACGGCTGAGCGCCGATGTTGGCTCATTGACAAGTCGGCGCTCATGCGCCTCGGGACCGCGCCGGATGGCCGAGACTGGATCTTGCGGATCGAGCGCGGTCTGGTGCGCGTCTGCGGAGTCACTCTGCTGGAGATCGGCGTGTCTGCGCGCAATGAAGTGGATCACCGGGACATCCAGCGCTTTGGCCCCGTGGCTGGCATGCCCGTGGAGTATCTGTCGCCGCAGGTCGAGGATCGCGCCTTTGAGGTGCAGGGACTGTTGGCTGGGCGCGGTCAGCATCGCGCCCCGTCGCTGCCCGACCTGCTGATTGCCGCCACGGCCGAACTACGCGGGCTGACGGTGCTGCACTGTGACAAGGACTTCGACCTGATCCGCGAGGTCACTGGACAGCCCATGCAGCGGCTCTGCGACTGATCAGTGTTTCCCTAGATCTCGCGACGGGTGAACAGCTCGGCGGCCAGCGCCACCAGGGCACACGTGAGGAGGACGGTGGTTGCCACTGGCCAGCCCCAGGCGGGCTGCTCGCCGGCCGCGAAGCGGTTCATCACGCCACCCAGCCCGGCGATGGTGTGCCGGGCCAGCGGCCCCCACAGCCCGGCCACCGAGACCACCAGCAGGACGCCGAGACCGGCTCCTGCTGCACCCATTGGTGCGTCGATCAGACAACTCGCCACCAGCGTCGCGGCCAGGTAGAAGGCGGCCAGCACCAGCCAGACAAGCGTCGAGCTGAGCAGCGGAGCCCAGTGCACCCCGTCGAAGAGCAGCGCGGTCAGCCCGCCGGTGATGGCCGCGCCCAGCACGGAGACCATGATCAGGAAGGCCAGGGTCGCCACGAACTTGGCCAGCACGAAGGCCCGGCGGGAGACCGGCTTGGTCAGCACCAGGACGGCGGTCTGTTTGCTCACCTCGCCCGCCACCAGGCCGGCCGCGCTGACCAGCACCACCAGCAACACCGTCGGGGACAGGTTCTTGGCCCACTGCACCCAGGCGTCGGCATAGGTTGGCTCCGGGATGGTCTGGGCCATCTCCGGGGAGACCATCGAGCCCAGCAACTGTTTGGTGAACAGTGCGGTCACCGGCCCGACGATGGCCTGCAGCAGCACGAAGCCGGGCAGCACCCACAGCCGCCAGGAGTGCCGGATCTCGGCGAACTCCTTGCCCAGCAGGGCGGTGAATCCGGTCATGCGACTGCTCCCCTCGGATGCTGTACCAGGTCAAGGAAGACATCCTCCAGGCTTGCCTCGACTGGCTCGAGGCGTTGCAGGGCAGCGCCGGTGCTGACGCAGAGTGCAGGTACTCGGTGGGCTGCGGCTGCAAGATCAGTGCTGGCCACCAGGAGTCCGTCGGCGGTGACCTCCACGCTGCTGACCCAGGGCTCGGCGCGCAGTGCGGCGGTGAAGGCGTCCGCCTGGCTGGTGACCTTGATCAATACCTTCGTCTGGCCGCCATAGCACGCCTTCAGCTGGTGCAGCCCCTGCTGGGTGACCACCCGGCCGTCGGCCAGGATCGCCACCTCGTCGCAGACCCGTTCCACATCGCCCAGGATGTGTGTGCTGAACAGCACGGTGGTGCGGCCCTTGAGCGCCGCGATCATGTCCAGCACCTCCTTGCGCCCCGTCGGGTCAAGGGCGGAGGTGGGCTCGTCGAGGATCAGCAGCCGGGGAGCATTCATCAGCGCCTGCGCGATCCCCAGCCGCTGTTTCATGCCGCGGGAGAAACCGCCCACCTTGTGCTCGACACCGTTCAGTCCGGCCATCGCCAGCAGCGCGTCGGAGCGCTCCGCGATGGTGGCCCGGTCCAGCCCGAAGAGCCGGCCGGTGAAGGCCAGGAAGCCCGGCGCTGTCATCCACGGGTAGAAGCCGGGGACGTCAGGCAGGTGGCCCACCTGACGACGAAGATCATTTCCGGCGGTGGCGACGTCCTGGCCGAAGATCTCCGCCCGGCCGCTAGTGGCACGAGCCAGTCCCAGCAGGATGCGGATGGTGGTCGTCTTGCCTGCGCCGTTGGGGCCGAGGAAGCCGAAGATGCTCCCCTCCGCCACCTCAAGATCAACTCCGTCCAGTGCGGTCTTGTCCCGGAACCGCTTGCCGAGGTCCCGGATCTGCAGGGCGGGCGCGGTACTCACTTCTTGCCGTACAGGGTGTCGACGGCGCGCTGCTGCTGGCTGGCCCACTCCTGCACCGGGGCGGTCTGGGTCACCGCATTCGGGCGACGCCCGCCAATGAACCAGGCGATTGGACCAATTCCGTTGGCGAACAGGATGATCAACAGCCACGCGACCCGCGGCAGGCTCATTCGCTCGGCCGGGGTGCGCGCCCACCAGATCAGCGCGATCATCCACAGCGCCACCTGGATGCCGCCGAGGACGAGCACCACTGTCTGCATGGTGGGGGACAGCTGATTCCAGTCGTTCATGGTCAACTCCTGTTCTGGGAGGGTTCGTGGAGTCGGGCGGCGGCGCGGGCGCCGGCTCGCAGCAGCACGACGCCCTGGGAGAGGGCGGCGCCGGTGGCGGCCAGCATCACCGGCAGGAGCAACCAGCCGATTGGGCGGCTGCCGCCGAAGACCTGCATCCCGATCACGCCGGCCATGGTGACCGAGAGCATGCTGGCGATCACCAGCAGCAACATCCTCCACAGCTGGCTGGCGCCCAGCCGCCGCGGCAGGAAGGCCAGGCCGATGGCGCCCAGGGCGAGGAGGATCGGCAGCCACTGGCCGGTGATCGGGGTGACCCATCCGTCTGGCGGGCCGAACAGCGGCCAGTGGTTGGGCAGTCGGTCCTGGCCGATCCCGAAGGGCAGCAGGGCCAGGCCGAGCAGGGCCGGGATGCTGGCGGCAACCGCGCCCCGGGTGAGGGTCTGCTCGTCCAGGGCGTCGAGGACGTCCTCGTCCAGCTGGTCTGGCTCGACGAGGTGCAGGCGGGTGGCCACGGCCCCAAGGTTCACCTGCCAGCCGAGGCCCAGGGCGTGCGGCACCAGGATCCGGGAGTCGGCGGGGTTGAAAGCCGAGGCCAGACGGGAGGGCATGGTGATCGGATTGACCCCGATAGGCGAGCCCACCAGCCGGTTCGTGCCGACGGGCTCGGTGGGGGTCTGCTGGTTGAGTTGCCGAGCCACTTCGGCGGGGTCGCCGAAGGCCTCACAGGCGGCTTGCTCGCCGAGTTCGTCGGCGGCCTCGCGCAGGGCGTCGACCAGTTCGGCCAGCTCCGCGCGAGGGGCGTGCGGCTCCAGCAGGTCGGCGCGGACGGCAGCGAGCCAGTCGTCGATGGTGGTCATGAGCCGGAGATGATCGAGGTGCCGGCGGCGGGGGTGCCGTTGGTCAGCAGCCCGTTGATGGTGCGGTTCAGGGAGCGCCAGGCGTCGGCCAGCCCGACGAGTTCCCGCTGGCCGTCATCGGTGAGCGTGTAGAACTTGCGCGGCGGGCCGAAGGGGGATTCCTCCCAGTGGGTCTGGACCAGCTCGGCCTTCTTCAGCCGGGTGAGGATCGGGTAGATGGTGCCGGTGCTGACCTCCAGCCCGGCCGCCTGCAGACTCTCGACGAGTGCCCCGCCATAACGGGGGGTCTCGGCGAGCAGGGCGAGTACCGCAAGGTCCAACGCCCCCTTGCGCAATTGGGTGATCCGCTCGTCCATCCCGGCCTCCAGTCGGTCTTGCCAGCTACCTTGTACAGCATAGTAGCTGGCAAGGCCGCCAAGTGGAAGGGGTGGTGCGGAGGTCAGGCCGTCGAGTGCCGTGAGGGCAATTACTTCCTGTTGGTCCGGGCCGAGCCGGTGCCAGGCGCGGGCCAGATCGGCGCGCGGAATGGCCAGGCTGGCGGCATCATTCACGCTACGCGTCAGGCCGATGTCGACGGTGGCGATCCGCACTGCCCAGTGCCCCCTGCCGTCGCTGGCCGCGACGGTCGTTGAGCAGGCAGTGCTGGGCGATCCCGAAGATCCAGGCCCGGGCGTCGTCCAGGTCCAGTGGCAGGACTTGGATCCGCCGCCAGGCCGTGGTCAACGCCTCCGCGACGACGTCCGCCGCGCCAGATGACCTGCCCCAGCGCGGAACTCTAGTCGTAGCTCTCGGCGCGCAGTCGTCGGGCGACGAGCAGCAGCACCAGCAGACCAAGGCCGGCGGAGGCCAGGATCACCAGCGGGATCGGGCGGGAGGTGCCGTCTTCCAGTGCGCCGACCAGCGGGGTGACGATGCCGCCCATGGTGAACTGGGCCGCCCCCAGCAGGGCGGCGGCGGTGCCGGCGGCCTCCCCGTGCCGGTGCAGCGCGACGGCGGGCGCATTCGGCAGGGCGATGCCCAGACCCATCATCACCAGGAACATCGGTGCCAGGAAGCCGACCAGCCCGCCGATCCGGAATTCGGCCAGGGCCAGCATCACCAGCGCCCCAGTGACGATCACCGCCAGCCCGGTGATCAGCCCACGCACCGGGCCGACCCGGCGCACCAGCCGCGGGTTGAACTGGCTGGACAGGCTCAGGCCCAGCGACATCGACGCGAAGGTGACACCAAAGGCCTGCGGGCTCAGCCCGAAGACCCCCTGCATCACGAAGGGCGAGCCGGAGACATACGCGAACAGGGCGGTGAAGATCATCGCGGCGACGAAGACCACCGCCAGGAAGAGCTTGTCCGAGAGCACTCGTCGGTAGGCGGCCAGGGTGCCGGCAATCGTCGCCGGAATCCGGCGTTCGGGTGGCAGGGTCTCGGCAAGCTGGTTGCGGGTCAGCAGACCGATCAGCACCGCGGCCAGGCCCAGCACCACGAAGACCCCACGCCAGGAGGTGAAGGTCAACAGCCCGGAGCCCACCAACGGCGCAAGGATCGGTGCCATGCCGGTGATCAGCGCCAGCCGGCTGAACAGTTCGGCGGCCCGCATGCCGCGGAAGAGGTCGCGGATCAGCGCCTGGGAGGCGACGGCCACGGCGGCCGCGGCGAAGCCCTGCAGCAGCCGGCCCGCCAGCAGCACCCCGATGCTGGGCGCCAGCCCGCAGGCCAGGCTGGCGACGGCGTGCACCACCAGGCCGGCCAGCAGCGGGCGGCGGCGCCCCACCGCGTCGGAGAGCGGGCCGAAGACCAGCTGACCCAGGCCAAGGCCCATCATCATGGCGCTCAGCGTCAGCTGCGCCTGCGAGCTGGAGGCGCCCAGGCTCTCCGCCAGGTGTGGCAGGGCGGGCAGGTAGGTGTCGATCGTCATCGGGCCCAGCGCCCCGAGGATGCCGAGCACGATCACCAGACGTCGGTACTGGGCGGCGTCCAGGCGGTCGCCGGGCATGGCGCTGGCGGGGGTAGGGGTGCTCATGGGGGTCCTTCCCGCGGCAGGGCCGGGGCTTGCAAGAGGTGGGCGGGCTCATTCTACCGGCTGGTCAGCCCTCTTTTGCCCGCGGCAGTGGGTAGGCTGCCACCCAGGCCCCGCGAGAGTTCCGGGGCGGGAACAGGAGAAGACCATGCTTGCCGAACCTGCCGACCAGATGCGGTTGCTGGACCTTGCCGCCGTGGACCTGCAGGTGAACCAGCTGCAGCACCGTCGCCGCACCCTGCCCGAGCTGGAGACCATCAAGACGCTGATGGCTGAACGCGCCACCCTGGTGGAGAACCAGGTGGCCGCCCAGACCCGGCTCAGCGACGCCCAGGCCGACGCCAAGCGGATCGAGGATGACCTCAACCCGGCCCGGGAGCGGCTGGCCCGCAACCAGAAGCGCGTCGACGACGGCAGCATCGGGGACCCGAAGGCGCTGCGCTCCCTGACCGAGGAGATCGAGCACCTGGGTGGCCGGATCAACAAGCTGGAGGACGACGAGCTGGACGCCATGCAGGTGGTGGAGGACCTTGGGATCGAGGTGGACCGGCTGACCATGCAGCGCAAGGAGCTGGAGGACCGGATCCGCGCCCTGATGGCCAAGCGGGACTCCCAGCTGGCAGACCTGGACGCCGAGCTGGCCGAGCGCCACAAGGAGCGCGAGGCCCACGTGCGGCTGTTGCCCGCGCCGCTGGTGGCCACCTATGACAAGCTCTCGGCCCGGATGGGGATTGGCGCAGCCGAACTCAAGCAGCGTCGCTGCACCGGCTGCCAGCTGGAGGCCAACCTGGCCGACCTGCGTCGCTATGCCGCGGCCCCCGCCAACGAGGTACTCCGCTGTGAGGAGTGCGACCGGATCCTGGTCCGCACCAAGGAATCCGGCCTGCCCGACTGAATGCCTGCCTGACCCACTGCTTGACCCAGCTGAGGAGAAGCCATGCCAACCCGTCACATCAGCGCCCAGCAGACCCCGGAGCCGATCCGGGCCGGGATCGAGCGGCTGCGCTCCGAGCTGGAGGTGCCGTCGGGTTTCCCCGACGACGTCCAGCGCGCCGCGGACCAGGCCGCACAGGCAGGACCCTTGGATGCCGAGCGGTGGGAGCTGGGGGAGCGGGTTGACCACACCCAGATCGACTTCGTCACCATCGACCCCGAGGGTTCGATGGACCTGGACCAGGCGCTCTTCCTGGAGCGGCTCGACGACGGTTTCCGAGTCTGGTACGCGATCGCCGACGTCGCCGCGTGGGTGGAACCGGGCGGCCCGGTGGATTCGGAGGCGCACCGGCGGGGACAGACCTTCTACGCCCCGATCGAGCGGGCGCCCCTGCACCCGTCGAGCCTGAGCGAGGGGGCCGCCAGCCTGCTGGCCGACGGCAAGCCCCGTCCCGCGCTGGTCTGGCAGGTGGAACTGGACGCCACCGGCGCCCAGCGCTCCGCCACGGTGCAACGCTCGCTGGTGCGCTCCCGGGAGCGGCTGGACTATCTCGGCGTGCAGAAGATGCTGGACGACGGCACCGCGCCCGAATGGCTGCAATTGCTGCGCGAGGTCGGCCAGCTGCGTGAACAGCAGGAGATCAGCCGCGGCGGCGTCAGCCTGAACCTGCCCGAGCAGGAGATCGTCGCCGAGGGGGACCGGTGGCGCGTGGAGTTCCGCTCCCCATTGCCCGTCGAGGGTTGGAATGCCCAGATCTCCCTGCTCACCGGGATGGCCGCCGCCGACATGATGCTGGCCGCCGGCGCCGGGATCCTGCGCACCCTTCCACCGGCGGAGGAGCGCGACGTGCAGCGGCTCAAGGCCACGGCCCGCAGCCTGCAGATCCCGTGGCCCCAGGGCATGGGGTACCCGGACTTCGTCCGTTCGCTCGACGTCAGCCAGCCCCGCCATCTGGCGATGATGACCTCCTGCACCCGGCTCTTCCGTGGTGCCGCCTATACCGTCGTCGGGCCTGAGACGGCGGGGCAGAACCTGAAGCACAATGCCCTGGCCGCCCATTACGCGCACTGCACCGCGCCGCTGCGTCGGCTGGTGGACCGTTATGTGGGCGAGATCTGCGTCCACCTGTGCAGCCAGACTCCGATCCCACAGTGGGTCACCGACGCCCTTGCGGCCCTGCCCGACGAGATGCGCGCTAGCGACCAGCGGGCCAAGAAGTTCGAGCGAGGCGTGGTGGACCTGACCGAGGCGCTGGTGCTGTCCAGCCATGTGGGGCAGGAGTTCACCGGCACCATCGTCGACTACGACGACAAGCGCGGCGAGGGCACCATCTCCATCGCCGAGCCGGCCACCGAGGGCCGGATCAAGCAGCGTGGGCTGGAGCTGGGGCAGGAGGTCACCGCCCGGCTGGATGCAGTCGACCTGAACAAGGGCACCGTGGTCTTCGCCCCGCAGTGAGGGGCTTACACTGGACGACGGACGAGTCGGCCGGGTGATCGCGGGAAGCATGCTTCCTGAGGAAAGTCCGGACTCCACAGGGCAGGGTGGTCGGTAACACCGACCCGGGGTGACCCGCGGGAAAGTGCCACAGAGAACAGACCGCCAGCGGCAACGCTGGTAAGGGTGAAACGGCGGTGCAAGAGACCACCGGCGCCCCAGGTGACTGGGGCGGCCTGGCAAACCCCACCCGGAGCAAGACCAAGAAGGCCCACCCCTGGTGGGTCGCGGACGTGATCGAGGGCTGCCCGCCCGAGCGTCCGGGTAGGTCGCACGACGCCAATCCTTCGGGAGGGCGCGTCGAAGGCGTCTGGCAACAGGCGTCGCAGATGGATGACCACCCATCGCGGGCAACCGCGAGGACAAAATCCGGCTTACAGGCCGACTCGTCTTCCAGTCCTGGGGCAGAGGCCGGCGCCCCTTGGCCCTCGGGGGCGCACAAGTTGGCAACTATTTGGCGATTTGCACGTTCAGGAAATTTTCTGTGTCCGCCAGGCTGCCAACTTGTGCAGACCTCAGTCGAGCTTGGTGATGATCTCGGCGCCCGACGGGGTGATCGCGATCGTCTGCTCGAACTGCGCCACCCGGGAGCGGTCATTGGTGACCACGGTCCAGCCGTCGTCCCACTGGTGGGAGTGGTAGTCCCCCAGGCAGAGCATCGGCTCGATGGTGAAGGTCATCCCGACCTCCATCGGAGTGTCCAGCCGCGGCTCGTCGTAGTGCAGGATGACCAAGCCGGAGTGGAAGGCGGTGTGCACGCCGTGGCCGGTGTAGTCCCGGACCACGCCGTAGTTGAAGCGCTTGGCATAGGACTCGATCACCCGGCCGATCACGCTCAGCGGCCGGCCCGGCTTGCACATCTTGATGGCGCGGTTCATCGCCTCCTGGGTGCGCTCGGCCAGCAGCCGGGACTCCTCGTCCACGTCGCCGCACAGGAAGGTGAAGCAGTTGTCCCCGTGCACGCCGTCCTTGAAGGCGGTGACGTCGATCTTGACCAGGTCCCCGTCCTCCAGCGGCCGGGCATCGGGGATGCCGTGGCAGATCACCTCGTTCACGCTGGTGCACACGCTCTTCGGGTAGCCCCGGTAGCCCAGCGTCGACGGGTAGGCGCCATGGTCCAGCATGTAGGTGTGCGCAATCCGGTCCAGCTCGTCGGTGGTCACGCCCGGGGCCACCGCCTTGCCCGCCTCGTGCATGGCCCCGCAGGCAATCCGACCCGCCTCCCGCATCTTCTCGATCGTCTCCGGTGACTGCACATTGCTGCCCATGTACGGTTGGGGAGCAGGCTTGTCCACGTACTCGGGGCGGATGATCGAGGACGGAACGGCCCGACGCGGGCTGATGGGATAGGGCTTGATGTCAGTCACGGACGCAGTCTAGTAGGAGGCAACGATGGCTCAGCTGGAGCAGTGGTACTGGTCTTTGACCGAACACCGGGTGGTTGGCGAGGGGGAGGCCAAGGCTGAGGACCGGCTTGGCCCCTACGCCACCAAGGAGGAGGCCGCCAACGCCCTCACTCACGTCCAGGAGCGCAACGACCAGTGGGACAATGACCCGCGCTACCGGGACGAGGATGCCGACGACGAGGAGCGCACCCACCTGGACGGCAGCCCCGTCGAGGAGTGAGCGGCGGCCGCCCGGGCGGCGGGGCTGGGTCAGCCCAGCTTCATGGCCTCCCGGGCGGAATCCACCACGCCCTGCACCGGCTGGTCCCCGATGGTGGCCGAGCTGACGAAGATGCCCATGGTGTCGGTGGACCCGGTGTCCACCACCACCACGTCGATCACGTCACCGGGCACCTGCGGCAGGCCCTCCATCTCCACGTACACCTCGCTGCGCAGGTGCCAGCCCTGCTTGCCGTCGATGGTGACGGCCTCGGTGACCAGGTCCTTGCGGCCGATGTAGCCGGAGTAGTAGCCGGAGGTGGCAAAACAGCTCATCATCATCCGGGCGCTGTTGCGCACCTCGGTGAAGCCGTCGGACTTGTTCACCGCGCCCACCGCCTGCACCGAGAACCAGGAGGTGCCGCCGCTGCGGTAGATCTCCTTGGTCTGGGCCTGCATGTCTCGGGTCCACGGCAGGCTGAAGGACATGCTGCTGGCATCGGCCCAGTCGCTGGCGGCCGGGATCACCAGCCCGCCGCCGCGCAGCTCATTGCCGGAGTGCGGGGTGACCTCGCCGCCGCCGGTGGGGCAGTTGACCATGGCGCCGCCGGTGGGGGCCGGCTCGCTCACGCCCGACGGGGTCGGGGTGGGGGTGTCGGTCTCATTCCACACCGGGCCGGTGGGGGAGGCGCTGTTGGTGTCCTCCGGGACGGCCTTGAAACCGTCGCTGCCACGGAAGAAGAGGGCCCAGACCAGCAAGGCCAGTACCAGCAGCCCGGCCAGCAGGGCGATCAGCGGCCCCTTGCCGCCCCGCTCGTCCCGCCCACCGGTGGGCGCCGCGAAGGCCACGGGCCGGGTCTGGCCCGGATTGTCCGTCGTCTCGGCAGACCACGCCGAGCCGTCCCAGTAGCGGAAACGGCCCGGTGCTCCCGCGGGGTCCGGGTACCAACCAGGCATCGACATGCCACCGAGTCTAGGTGCTCGCCTCTGTAACCCCACTGAAACACGATCGTTGGCAGACTGGGGGTCATGGACAGGCAGACAGAGTACGTGTTGCGCACGATGGAGGAGCGGGACGTGCGATTCGTCCGCTTGTGGTTCACCGACGTCCTGGGCTTCCTGAAGTCCGTCGCGATTGCCCCGGCCGAGCTTGAGGGGGCCTTCGCGGAGGGCGTCGGCTTCGACGGCTCCGCGATCGAGGGGTACGCCCGGGTCTACGAGGCGGACATGGTGGCCCACCCGGACCCGTCGACCTTCCAGATGCTGCCCTGGCGCACCCAGAGCAATACCGCCCGGATGTACTGCGACATCACGCTGCCCGACGGGTCCCCGAGCTTCGCCGACCCCCGGCATGTGCTCAAGCGGGCGCTGAACAAGGCCTCCGACATGGGCTTCACCTTCTACACCCACCCGGAGATCGAGTTCTTCCTGTTCAAGTCACCCGTCGTGCCCGGGGTGGAGCCCACCCCGCTGGACATGGGCGGCTACTTCGACCACACCACGCTGGGTGACGGCACCGACTTCCGCCGCGACGCCATCCAGATGCTGGAGCGGATGGGCATCAGCGTCGAGTTCAGCCACCACGAGGGCGCGCCCGGCCAGCACGAGATCGACCTGCGTTATGCCGACGCCCTGACGATGGCCGACAACATCATGACCTTCCGGGTGGTGATGAAGGAGGTGGCCGTCAGCCAGGGGATCGAGGCGAGCTTCATGCCCAAGCCCTTCACCGAGCACGCGGGCAGCGGCATGCACACCCACATGAGCCTCTTCGAGGGCGACACCAATGCCTTCTACGACGCCACCGACCAGTACCGGCTGTCGAAGACCGGCAAGCAGTTCGTGGCCGGACTGCTGCACCACGCCGCCGAGATCACCGCCGTCACCAACCAATGGGTCAACTCCTACAAGCGACTGGTGGGTGGGGGAGAGGCGCCCAGTTTCATCTGCTGGGGCCGCAACAACCGCTCCGCGCTGGTGCGGATCCCGATGTTCAAGCCGGACAAGTCCTCCAGCGCCCGGATCGAGCTGCGCAGCATCGATTCAGCCGCCAACCCCTACTTGGCCTATGCCCTGATCCTGGCGGCCGGGTTGTCCGGGATCGAGCACGAGATGGAGCTGCCCGACGAGGCCGCCGACGACGTGTGGGCCCTGAGCGACCGGGAACGACGGGCAATGGGCATCGCCAGCCTGCCGCACAACCTGGACGAGGCGATCCGGGAGATGGAGAACTCCGAACTGGTGGCCGAAACGCTGGGGGAGCACGTCTACGACTACTTCCTGCGCAACAAGCGGGCCGAGTTCGAGGAATACCGGCGACAGGTCACCCACCACGAGCTGAGTACCCTGCTGCCGCGCCTGTGAGCGATCCCGTCCGCCGATAGGCTCGGGGCATGAGCGAGAACCTGCCGGCGCGCCAGGTGCGCGCCGGTGACCAGGAACGGGCCGCGGCCGTGGAACGGCTTTCCGTCGGCTACCAGGAGGGAATGCTGGATCTGGCGGAGTTCACCGAGCGGATGGAGCGAGCGTGGTCGGCGGTGCACGTCACCGACCTGGACGTGCTGCTGGCGGACCTGCCCGCCACCACCGACCGCCCGCTGCCCGCGTTGCGGCCGATGGGCAGCGATCTGGAGCGTTCCCGGGTGGTGGGTGGCACCGGCCTGCCGGTGACCTTCGCCCTGATGTCGGGCGCCTCCCGGGCCGGCGAGTGGACGGCCGCCGGCACCCACACGGCCGTCGCCATCATGGGCGGGTGGAGCTGGACCTGCGCGAGGCCTGCTTCACCCAGCCGAAGACCACGGTGCTGGCCTTCGCCCTCATGGGTGGGATCGACGTGATCGTGCCGCCGGACGTGCGGGTGCGGGTGCACGGGTTGCCGGTGATGGGCGGCTTCGGCGCCGAGGGGAGCATCAACCCGGACCAGCTCCCGGCCGATGCCCCGGTGGTCACCATCCAGGGCGTCGCCGTGATGGGTGGCGTCTCGGTGGAGCGTCGGGGCTACGACGAGGACTGAGCCAGGTCGATCAGCGGCAGCATCCGCTCCAGCGCCAGGAAGTGACTGCCGGAGGCGGTGACCAGGCCCTGGGCCATGGCATCGTCCAGGGTCAGTAACCCGGTACCCAGCCGCAGCCAGGTCAACTCGTCGGTCTCCACCACATTGGGCGGGGTGCCGCGGGTGTGCGTCGGGCCCTCGCCGAAGGCGCCCACCTGCACCGCGCTGGCCGGCGGGATCCGCACCTCGATGGTCTGCCCCGGGTAACGCTCGCCCAGCGCTTGGGAGAGCGCCCGCACATCCATCCGCAGCGCCGCCGGTTGCAGCGTCGCGCCGCCGGCGAGCACCGCCAGCACCGAGAGCTCCAGCAGCGTGACCCGCAGGTAGTCCACCAGGTGGGAGTTGCCGAACTGGTTGCGGATGCTCACCGGCAGGTTCCCGGCCAGGACGGAGGCCAGCGTCGCATTGCGGGCGGCACACAGCCGGCGCAGCGCCTGCGGGGACGTGTTGTCCGCCAGCTCCGCCGTCATCTCGTCCAGCTGGGTCCGGCCGGCGCTGCGATGGCTCAGCAGGCTGGCCCAGCTCTGGTGGCGGGCATTGGTGGGGTTCTCGATCCCGTCGAGCAGGTCATCCAGCAGCACCACCACCCGGGCCCGGGCGTGGGCGCTCAGGGCCACCTGCCCCCCGCACATGGCGCGACACTGCCCCAGCAGCACCTCACCTGCGGTGCGCAGGGCGCGATCGCTTCGTGCCGCCATGATGCTCATGCTCCGAATCTTTTGTGACAAGGGTTTCTGTCAGGTTACCCCGACATGACATCCGGGCGAATGCCCAGTTGTCATAGTCTCTTGCCACACGGTCTCGAGGAGGGTGGCAATGGCGCGGATGACCAGCACGCCGGGGGAACTGGCCCGGCGGGGATTCCTGGACGTGGACCAGGCGGTCCGGGACCTGACCGCCCTGGCGCAGCGACGCGAGCTGCCCGGCGGCGCCAGCCTGGTGCTGGAGGGGGACGCCGGCTGGCTGAAGCTGCTGGAGGCCAGCGCCGACCCGGACCTGGCCCTGCTGGGGCTGAACCGGCTCGACGAGAAGGCCCCCGAACTGCTGGCCCCCTTCGCCAGTGACCCGGCCGCCGGCGCCCGGCTGGCCACCGTGCTGGGCGGCTCCCAGGCGCTGAACCAGCACCTGGTGGCCCATCCCGAGTCACTGCAGATCCTGCTGGCCGACCCGGCCCGGCTGCCCGGTGACCAGCTGCGGGCGGCGGTGCTGACGGCGATCGGCGTGGACCCGGCCGATCCCCGGCCGGTGGCCGCGGACGACGGTGCCGCGGACGCCCTGCGGATTGCCAACCGCAACCACCTGCTGCGGATCGCGGCCCGGGACCTGGGGGCCGCCGACCCGTACGCCATCGTCGACGACGTCGCGGCGGAGCTGGCGGACCTGGCCGATGCGCTGGTGGAGGGCGCGCTGGCGATTGCCCGCAGCCAGGTCCCCGGGCAGGAACACACCCGGCTGGGCATCGTCGCCATGGGAAAGTGCGGCGCCCAGGAGCTGAACTACATCAGCGACGTGGACGTGATCTACGTCGCCGAGCCCGCCGATGACGACACTTCCTCGGCCCGGGCGGTGGAGATCGCCACCCGGCTGGCCGCCAAGGTGAGCCAGATCTGCTCCGCGCACTCCGCGGCCGGCTCCATCTGGCAGGTGGACGCCAACCTGCGGCCCGACGGCAAGTCGGGCCCGCTGGTGCGCAGCCTGGCCAGCATGGAGACCTACTACGCCAAGTGGGCCAAGAACTGGGAATTCCAGGCGATGCTGAAGGCCCGGGCGATGGCCGGGGACCTGGAGATTGCCCAGTCCTTCGTCGACATCGTCCAACCGCACGTCTGGCGGGCGGCCGAGCGCGAGCACTTCCTGGCAGAGACCCAGGCCATGCGCCAGCGGGTGATCAGCCTGCTGCCGGCGGCCCAGGCCACCCGGGAGATCAAACTGGGCGCGGGCGGCCTGCGCGACGTCGAGTTCTCCGTCCAGCTGCTGCAACTGGTGCACGGCCGGGTGGACGAGCGGGTCCGCGGCCGCGCCACCCTGGCCTGCCTCAAGGACCTGGTCGACGCCTGCTACATCGGCCGGGCCGACGGGGCGGAGCTGGACGCCGCCTACCGCTTCCAGCGCACCCTGGAACACCGCATCCAGCTCTACAAGCTGCGCCGCACCCACCTGCTGCCCGAGGACGAACGCGAACTGCGGGTGATAGCCCGCGGCCTGCGGATGCCCGACGGCGCCCAGCAGCTGAACGAGACCTGGCGGGCCACCAGCCGTCGGGTGCTGCGGCTGCACCAGCGGGTCTTCTACTCCCCACTGCTGGCCGCCGTCACCAGACTCAACAGCGACGAGCTCAAGCTCACCCCGGAACAGGCCGGGGACCGGCTGCGGGTGCTCGGCTTCCAGGACCCGAAGGCGGCCCTGCAGCACATCGAGGCGCTCAGCACCGGGGTCAACCGGCGCACCGAGATCCAACGCCAGCTGCTGCCGGCCATGCTGGCCTGGCTGGCCGAGGGGCCCAATCCGGACCTAGGGCTGCTCAGCTTCCGTCAGGTCTCCGAGGCGCTGGGCAACAACAGCCCGTGGTACCTGCGCGCCATGCGCGACGAGGGGGAGATGGCCGAGCGGTTGGCCCGGATCCTGTCCTCCAGCCGATTGGCCGTCGACCTGCTCAAGCGCGCACCGGAGATGGTCCGGGTGCTGGCCAAGGACGACGAATTGCACCCGCGCGCCCGGCAGGACGTGCTGGCCTCCATGCTGAGCGCCGCCAAGCGGCACGATCAGACGGCCGACGCCATGGCCTCGGTGCGGGCGATCCGCCGCTCCGAGCTCTTCCGGCTGGCCGTCGGGGACATCCTGGGGGTCACCACGCTGGACGAGCTGGGCATCGGGTTGAGCGACCTGGCCGGCGCCACCATCGACGCCGCCCTGACCGTGGCCCGACGCGAGGTGCCCGACGCCCCGGAGCTGGGCGTGGTTGCCCTGGGCCGGTGGGGCGGCGGGGAGATGGGCTTGGGCAGCGACTGCGACGCCATGTTCGTGATGGCCGACAGCGATGACCAGGAGGCGGGCAAGCGCGCCACGCAGCTGATCGGCAAGCTGCGCACCCTGCTGGCCACCCGCGGGCCGGACCCGGCGCTGGAGATCGACGTCGACCTGCGGCCCGAGGGCAAGAACGGCCCGATGGTGCGCAGCCTGTCCAGCCTGGCCAGCTACTACCAGCGCTGGTCGGTCACCTGGGAGGCGCAGGCGCTGCTGCGCGCCGCCCACGGCGCGGGGGATCCGGACCTCACCGCCCGAGCACTTGAGCTGGTCAATCCGCTGCGCTGGCCCGTCGACGGGCTGGAGCGCTCCCGGCTGAACGAGATCCGCAAGCTGAAGAGCCGGATGGAGAAGGAGCGGATTCCACGGGGCACCGACCCCCGGCGCAACACCAAGCTGGGCCCCGGTGGGCTGAGCGACGTGGAGTGGACCGTGCAGGTGCTGCAGCTGCAGCACGCGCACGAGCTGCCCGGCCTGCGCACCACCGCCACGCTGCCCGCGCTGCACGCCGCCACCGAGGCCGGACTGGTGGAGCCGGCCGATGCCCAGGTGCTGGAGGAGGCCTGGCGGCTGGCCAGCCGGCTGCGGAACAAGATCATGCTGGTCCGCGGGCGGGCCAACGACGCGATCCCCGGCGACGCCCGGGAGGCCGACGCGGTGGCCACCATGCTGGGCTATGACCGCGGGCAGGTCTCCCAACTGCTGGACGACTACCGGCGCACCACCCGTCGGGCCTCCCAGGCGGTGGAGAAGTACTTCTGGGGAGCGGCCGAATGAGCGCGATCCTGCTGCTGGGCGGCCGCTCCGGGATCGGGCTGGCGATCGTCGAGGCGCTGCTGGCCGAGCATCCGGGCAGCGACGTGCTGCTGGCCCAGCGCCCCCGGCCGGAGGAGGCCGACGGCGAGAGGGCGCGGGTGGCCGAGCGGCTGCGGGCGGCCGGGGCAGGCGCCGTGGAGGTGCTGGACTTCGACGCCCTGGCGTTGGACACACACCAGGCCCTGGTGGAGCGGGTCTTCAGCACGCACCGGGTGGGTCACGCGGTGGTCGCCTTCGGGGTGCTGGGGGACCAGCGGCAGGCCCGGAGCGACGTCGGCGCGGCGCAGCGGCTGCTGACGGTCAATGCCACCGCCGCGGTGGGCATCGGGGTGGCGCTGGCCAATGCGATGCGACGCCAGGGTGGCGGCGCGATCATCGCCCTCAGCTCCGTGGCGGGAGTGCGCGTGCGGCGCTCCAACTTTGTCTACGGCGCCAGCAAGGCCGCGATGGACGCGAGCTACCTCAACCTGGGCGACGAGCTGGCGGGCAGCGGGGTGCGGGTGCTGGTGGTGCGCCCCGGTGCCGTCGCGACACCGATGATCGCCGGGAACAAGCCGGTGGCCTTCACCGTCGAGCCCCACGAGGTGGCCCGGGCGACGGTGCGCGCCCTGGATTCCGGCAAGGCGGTGGTGCACGTCCCGGCACTCTTCGGCCCGGGGATGGTGCTGGCCGGTCTGATGCCCCGCGCCCTGTGGCGCCGCCTCCCGGTGTAGACCGAACGTACTGGATCACGGTCTCGCGTCACCATGTGCATGCTAATGTATGTGCATGGCCGTGCTTGAACGACGCCTCCAACTATTGCTGGACGAGCAGCGCTATGCCCGGGTGGCCGAGGAGGCGACCCGGCGTGGGGCGAGTGTGGCCACGGTGATCCGTGATGCCATTGATCTGGCCTACCCGTCTGGTTACGAGGTCAGGGTTCAGTCCGTCAGGAATCTCCTGGCAAGCGCGGATGGTGAGCCCGCTGATCTGGATGATGCCGCTTGGCGGGAGACCCGTGAGGCGATGGAGGCTGAGCTCGTCGGGCGGTTCGCGTGATCTCCGTGTTCGTGGACACTTCGGTTCTGCTCCATGCCGTGGGCGGGTCGCATCCGCGTCGCGATGCTGCCCGGGAGCTGCTTGGCCGCGTGGAGCGAGATCTCGCGATTCACGTGGGGGCCGAGACCATCCAGGAGTTCCTCTTCCATCGCCTCCGGGTGGGTGATGCCACCAAGGCAGTGGAGCAGGCCAGGTGGTTGTTGAATGTTGTGGTGGTGCATCCCTTTGATGTGGACGTGGCCCGTGCGGCAGTGGATCTGGTGGCCGCCGCCGGTGTCGGGGGTCGAGATGCCGTTCTGGCCGCGACCGCGCGGGAAGCTGGTTTTGACGTCGTGGTCACACATGATTCGCGCTTTGTGGCGCCGCCCGGGCTGCGCACCTTGGGAGCTGCCGACTACTTGGCAAGCCTGCCACGCTGACGCTGCTCAGCTGTGGCGCCGCAGCCACCAGTAGGCGGCGACGAAGACCACCAGGTTCACCCAGGCGATGCCGCCCAGCGCCGTCAGCGGGGTGACATCCCACACCACGGCCACCATCGCGGCGCCGACGGCCAGCGGCGAGGCCAACCCGACGCAGGCTCCGGCCTTGGTCAGGATCAGGGCGTCGCGTTCGTCGGACTCGCCCCGGGCGCCACGGACCAGGGCATTGTCGCCCCGCTTGATCCGCCGGGCAACGGTGAAGACCAGCAGCACCAGACCGCCGCCGCACAATGCGCCCCAGGCGGTGGACGGGTCGCGGGGGTGGAGCGCCGCGAACAGGGTGAGGATCGCGACGAGGCCCGCCGCGAAACCCAGCCACATCCGTGCCGGGGTATTACTTCTCGTCGACATGGAAGATCTCCTCCACGGGGCGGCCGAAGAGCCGCGCCAGGTTGATGGCCAGGGGCAGTGACGGGTCGTACTTGCCCGTCTCGATCGAGTTGATGGTCTGCCGGGAGACGCCCAGCCGCTCTCCCAGGGCTCCCTGGGAGAGTCCCAGCGTCTCGCGCAGTTGGCGCACGTCGTTCAGCATCAGCGGATCCAGACGCTGGCGCAGCTCACCGTTGCTGGCGCTGGCCCATGCTCCTGCTCAGCTGGTACACGCCGAACAGACACAGGATGGCGGCCGCGATCTGCAGGATCACATGCCAGGGCGAGGCATCGACGGCATTCGAGAGCATCATCGCCAGCAGGCCGACCATGATGGGGGCTAGGGCAGCGGTGCGCTGCTTCTCGACGGGGGTCTGGGTCTTGCTCATGTCGCTCTCCTCTGGGATTGGAGTCAAGTTTCCTTGACAAGGCAAGCGTCCTTGACGGTGGAGTGGGTGTCAAGGGTCTTTGACAAAGTTCATCCTTGAGGAGGAGGGCGGACGGGTTGGTCGCACGCCCGGAGCATCCCGGAGGAGGATCCGCGCTCAGTCGGGCGCCGGAAACGATGGACTCATGCTGCACATCACCGTCGCCCTCGCCCTGATCCTTGTCACCATGCTGTGCGGGTGGCACGCCTGGCGACGCGTGCTCGACGAGCCCCGGCGGCTGGCCAACGCCGCCTGGATCGGCGCCACCGCCGCGCTGCTGGCCATCACGCTCACGGTGCTGGGTGATGCCACGCTGGCCAGCGCCGCCTTCGTCGTCCTGATTTGCTCCCCACTGCTGGCCCTGGGGTTGGTCGGATTCCTGCTCTGGAACGGATCGGTGATGCTGCGTCGGGAATCGCGCACGCTGGGCAATTCGCTTTCGTTGCTGGCCGGCCTTGGTCTGATGACGGCGATGGCGCTCTCGCTGTGGCTGGCGACGATCAGCCGCGCGTGGCTGCCGGTTTCGCTGTGGATCGTGATGGCCGGCGGCTGGGTGGCCACCCTCTTCTTCGGCTACCTGGGCTATTCCGGCTTCTATCAGCTGCTGGTGCGCCGCCAGCATCCCGACTTCATCGTCGCCCTGGGTTCCGGGCTGATTGGCAGCCGGGTGCCGCCGCTGCTGGCCAGCCGGATCGACCGGGCGCTGCAGATCTTCCGGCAGGAGCAGGCGGCGGGGCGCAGCCCGGTGCTGGTGATGAGCGGCGGTCGGGGGCGCGACGAGCTGACCAGCGAGGCCAGCGCCATGGGGGAGTACGCCGTCGGCAAGGGGCTGGCGACCCAGTCGCTGTTGCTGGAGCAGCAGTCCCGTACCACCGCGGAGAACCTGCGTTACACCCACGAACTGGTCCGCGCCGACCCTCGGCTCGGCCCCAACGCCACCGGGCTGGCGGTCACCAGCAGCTACCACGCCATGCGCGCCGCCATCCTGGCCCGACGGCTGGGGGTTCCGGTGCAGGTGGCCGGCGCTCCCACCGCGGGCTACTTCTGGCCCAGCGCCGTGTTGCGCGAATTCGTCGCCGTGCTGGCCGAAACCCTGCGCTGGCAGGTGATTGCGTTCATCGTGGTCACCCTGCCGCTGCCGGTTCTGGTGGCCGCCGCCGTGTGGTGAGACTTCGACTCACGGGCGAGCGTCGCGAATGGCCATCGCGGCTGATACCCGGTTGTTCACGCCCAGCTTGGTGAAGGCACCCGTGAGGTGGGCCTTCACCGACGCCAGGCTGAGGTGCAACCGGCTGGCGATCTGGGCATTGGTCAGGCCCTGGGCCACCAGCACCATCACCTCGCGCTCCCGGTCGGTCAGCCGGGCGACGGCCTGCTGGGCCGCGGGGCTGTTCGCGGGGCTGCTGGCCCACAACGGACACGTCGACAGGTCCGGCCAGGCGTCGCTGGCGCCGGGCACCAAGCTCGGGGTGCTGGCTGCCGAACGCTGGGGCGAGCGCTACCGGGCGATCGGGGTCGACGCCCGCCGCGTCCGGCTGCGGGACCAGGACAAGACCTCCGGTTCACGGTGAACTCGCCGGTGCGTGGCATCTTCGCCGGCACCCGCGTTGGTTACCTGGAGACCGCCCAGGCCAACCCAGAGAACCGAGCCGTGCTGGATCGGGCCCTGCCGATGGCCAGCGCCGGATCACCCTTCAACCAGCTGCAGCGCTGGCTGCCCTTCTTCCACGAGGTGAAGGTCACGCCCAGTCAGGCGTGGGACGCACTGGTCTACGTCAACGACTCCCATCCGGTGACGCCGGTGGGGTAGTCAGTCGCCCAGGTCGATGATCTCCACGCCCTGGTCGCAGCGCAGTTCGCCCTCCAGATAGCGATCCCCGACGCTGGTCAGCAGCTGGAAGGTGGCGTCGGTGTCATTGCGGACCACCAGATCCACGTAGTCTGACCAGACGGCTTGGTTGCAGCGACCCCTTGGCCAGGGCGACGAACGGCCGGTGAACACTCCGCGAAGGAGTGCCCACCGGCCGTCATGGGTGCCGGTTGATCAGGCGGTCGGCTCGGTCTTGGCCGGCTTGGCGGTGGTGCTGATCAGCTCCTGGCCTACCTGCACGTCACCCTGCGCGATCTGGGCGACGTCGCCGAACTTCTTGGCATTGGTCACCAGCACCGGGGTGACCAGCGAGTAGCCGGCCTGTTCGATGATGCCGCGGTCGAAGGTGACCAGCGGGGTGCCGGCCTCCACCCGGTCACCGCGGGCCACCTTCACGTCGAAGCCGCGACCCTCCAGGTTCACGGTGTCGATGCCGACGTGGACCAGCAGCTCCACGCCGCTGTCCAGCTGGATGCCGAAGGCGTGCCCGGTCTTCTGGGCGACGACGATCTTGCCGGCGGCCGGCGCGAAGACGGTGTCCCCCGACGGGTCGATGCCCACGCCCAGCCCGACGGTGCCGGCGCTGAAGACCGGATCCGGGACCTCGGCCAGCGGCACGACGCGGCCGGCCAGGGGAGCGGTGACGGTGGTCACCGTGCCGGGAACCATGGCGGGCTTGACCACTTTGGCGGGCTTCTCCGCGACGGCGGTGCCGGTGCCGGCGGCTGCCGCGGTACCGGTGGTGGCAACGGCGGCGGCCGGGGCGACGGCGTGGTCGGTGGTGTCGGCCGCGGCGGCCAGCGGGTCGACGGCGGCCTCGTCGCGCAGGGCCAGGGCCTCGGCGCGCTCCTCCTTGGTCATGTAGCCGCGGGCCATCACCATGGCCATGGCGGTGAAGAAGGCCGCGGTGATGGCGATCACGTAGAGCATCATCGGCTTGAAGACCGGGATGGTCAGCAGGCTGGTGAAGACGAAGGCATTGGTCTTGATGCCGCCGTCGGCCATGCCCAGCGCGCCGCCGACGGCAATCACCAGGCCACCGACGAAGCAGCCCACCAGCATCGACGGGTAGATCCGCTTGAAGCGCAGGTGGATGCCGTACAGCGACGGTTCGGAGATGCCACCCAGCAGACCGGCGGCCAGGGCGCCGGAGGCGGTCTGGCGCATCACCACGTCCTTGTCCTTGAGCGAGAGGGCCAACACACCGGCGGTGGCGCCGAAGCAGGCGAAGTTCCAGGCGCCCATCGGGCCCTGGATGAAGTCATAGCCCAGCGTGTTGATGTTCACCAGCATCATGGCGTTCAGCGGCCAGTGCAGGCCCAGCGGCACCAGGAAGGGGTAGACCATCGGGATGATCAGGGCGAAGACGAAGGGGAAGTGGGTGTTGACATAGGCCAGGCCGGCACCGATGGTGGCACCCAGCCAGACGCCGAAGGGGCCGATCAGGAAGGCGGTCAGCGGGATCATGATCAGCAGGCAGAAGAAGGGCACGAAGACCATCTGCAGGTTGGCCGGGAAGATCTTCTGCAGGAACCGGTAGAGAACGGCCAGAATGGCCACCATGATCAGCGGCACGAAGACCTGGCCACCGTAGTTGGCGAGCTGCATCGGCAGGCCGAAGATGTGCGCGGTGCAGATCGGGTCACCGCCGAAGGAGGGGGTCACGCAGGTAGTGTTGGCGGCCTTGGCCAGTTTGCCGAAGTCGGGCGTCATCAGCGCGAGCATGATGGCACCGCCGATCCACGGATCCACCTTGAGCTTCTTGGCGCCGTTGTAGGCCACCATGATCGGCAGGAAGTAGAACACGCTGTTCCACATGGCGTCGACGAAGACCCAGCTGGCCGACTTGTCCTTGGCCCGGAAGTCGACGATGTGCAGGGCATCCAGCACGGCCGTGATGGCGATGATCAACGAGGCGCCCAGCAGCACGCCCAGGATCGGGCGGAAGGAGTCCGAGAGGAATTCGAAGAAGGCATCCACCCAGGCGTGCTTGCCGCGCACGCCACCGGCGCGGGCTTCGGCCTTGATGTCGTCGGCGGACTTCTTGGCGCTGGAGGCGCCGGCATTCGCTCCCCCGAGATCTGCCATCTCGGGGAGCTGCATGATGTCGCTGTAGGCACCGGCGACGGCGCCGCCCATCACCACCTGGTAACGGTCACCGGACTGCGGGACCGCGCCCATCACGCCCTTGACCTGCTCCAGCTTCTGCTTGTCGACGACCGAGGCGTCGTTGAGCTCGAAGCGCAGGCGGGTGGCGCAGTGAGTGAGGCTCTTGATGTTCCCAGGCCCACCGATTTCCTCGATGATCTGCCTGGCCTGTTCTGTGGCCATGGGTACTTCCTTCTCTATGGGAGTGAGCGGGCAGCCTGCGTCCACCATGGGGAAGTGGGGGCGTCTGCGCTGTCCGGAGGCGGGGCAGCAGAGCGGCTGGCGTGGCCTCGTCGCGATAAGTTACCTCATTGCCTTGCATTCCCGGCAGGCACCCGCCCCATTTGCGCCTCACTACTGGTTGGATGTGCCCATGACAGTGCTGGTGCTCTCCGGGACCACCGCCGGCCGTCGGCTGGCGGAGGCGATGGTGGCGCGCGGCATGTCCCCGATCAGTTCCCTGCCGTCCAACAGCACCGACGAGCCGCCCGGCCAGATCCGGCGCGGCGGATTCGGCGGCGCCGCCGGTCTGGCCGCCTGGCTGCGGACCCATACCGTCGACGCGGTGGTGGACGCCACCCATCCCTATGCCCGCACCATGACCCGCAACGCGTATCAGGTCTGCGATCACCTGGGAATCCCCTTCCTCCGGGTGGCCCGCCGCAGTTGGCGGGAACGCTTCGACGCCGGCGACTGGCTCTGGGTGGCCGACCACGAGGAGGCCTGCCAGGCGGCCGGACGTAGCGGGGCGCCCGTCTTCCTCACCGTCGGCCGGCAGCCGCTGTGGCACTATCACCTGCTGCCCTCGCCGGTGACCGTGCGGGTTGGCCGCGACGACGGCTTCGAACGTCCCGCGGACTGGCACGTCGTCGTGGCCCGTGGGGCCCTGGACCTGCAGACCGAACTGGGGCTCCTGGCTGACCAGCGGACCCTGGTGGCCCGCGACATCGGTGGCACCGACCATGCCGCAAAGCTGGAGGCCGCCGCGCAGCTGGGGGTGCAGGTGGTGATGCTGGCCCGCCCAGAGCTGCCCGGTCAGCAGGCCGAGAGCATGGACGACGCCCTGACCTGGCTCACCTCACTGCGCGGTCGCAGCTGACAGGTCCAGCCCGGCCACCTCACCGATCACGGTCACGGCCGGCGGCCGGATGTCCCGCGCCAGGTCTGGGATCCGGTCCAACGGGCCACGCACCTGACGCATGTCAGCGCGCCCGCCATTGGCCACCACCGCCACCGGTGTGCTCGTGGGCATCCCGCAGCGGATCAGCTCGGCGGTGATCTCGGGCAGGTACTTGACACCCATCAACACCACCAGCGTGGTGCTGGTGCGGGCCAGCGCCTCCCAGTCCAACCGGGAGCGCTCGTCACCCGGCGGCACGTGGCCGCTGACCACGGTGAAACCCTGCACCAGATTGCGGTGGGTCACCGGCACCCCGGCCAGCGCGGGGGCGGCGACGCTGGAGGTGACGCCGGGGATCACCCGCACGGCGATCCCGGCCTGGGCGCAGGCCTGCCACTCCTCGCCGCCCCGGCCGAAGACGAAGTTGTCGCCACCCTTGAACCGGACCACCCGCTTGCCCTGCCGGGCATGCTCCACCAGCAGCTCGTTGATCCGCTCCTGCGGCACGAACTCCCCGCGGGGCAGCTTGCCCACCCAGACCTGCTCGCACTGCTCGGAGCACTCGGCCAGCGAGGCCTGCGGGGCCAGGTGGTCCACCAGCACCACGTCGGCCTGGCGCAGCGCCTGCAGCCCGGCGACGGTCAGCAGCCCGGGGTCGCCGGGACCGCCGCCCACCAGGGTCACGGTGCCCGGTTGCAGGGGTGCCAAGGTGCCCGCGGTGGGCTGGGTCTTCTCAAGGTTCATCCGGGTTTCCTTCTCAGCGGTGGGGTGCTGGGTCATGCTGTCACAGCCCCAGTGGGCGGGTCGCGGCCCACTGCACGATGGGACGGGCGGGCTTCCAGGCCGTGAAGTTGCCCAGCGCCTCCGCGGAGTCCAGCTGCAGCCGGGTCAGAGAGCCGCCGTGGCGGCGATGGCAGTCCACGGCCAGCGCCTCGGTCTCGAGCGTGACGCCGTGCACCACGATCCGTCCGCCGGGGCGAAGCGCCGCCCAGCAGGTCTCCAGCACCTGCTGGCTGGCGCCTCCGCCGACGAAGACCGCATCCGGGCGGGCTCCCGCCGCGGCCAGCTCCGCCAGCCGTTCGACGGCCTCGCCCAGCCGCAGCTCGACCCGATCGGTCAGCCCGAAACGGGCGATGTTGCACCGGGCCCGTTCGGCCCGCTCCGCCTTGCGCTCGAAGCCGACGGCCCGGGCGTCGGGCGCGGCCAGGGCCCACTCGATGGCCACGGCGCCCGAACCGACGCCGACATCCCACAGCAGTTCCCCGGCGGCGGGCCGCAGCTGGGCCAGCGCCATCGCCCGCACGGCCCGTTTGGTGATCAGCCCGTCGTGCTCGAAGCACTCGTCGGGCCGCCCGGGCACGGGGGACAGGTCCACGGCAATGGGGTCAGCATCAAGCGGCATCAGGCATCCTTCGCAGTCTTCGGCCCCAGCAGGGCGGCAATCTCGTCCAGGTGTCGGGGGCGCCCGGGAAGCCCCAGGCGGGCCGCCAGTTCCAGCGGCCACGGCCGGTGCAGCCGCGCGGCGTCGAGGAGCTCGGCGTCGCCCAGCAATTCCGTGGCCGGGCCCTGCCGCACGGTGCCGTCCAGCACCACCGCGGCCTGCTCACTCCAGGCCAGGGCAAGGTCCACGTCGTGGGTGGCGAAGACGACGGTGGTGCCCTGCGCGATCAGCCGCTCCAGGGCGGCCAGCATCTCGTGCACCCCGGCCGGGTCCAACCCGGCGGTGGGCTCGTCCAGCAGCAGCACGCGGGGACGCATCGCGACCGCGCCGGCCGTCGCCACCCGCTTGCGCTCGCCATAGGAGAGCTGGTGGGTGGGGCGCTCGGCCAGGTGGCTGACACCCAGCAGCTCCAGCGCCTCGCTGACCCGGGCCCGCACCTCCGCGTCATCCAGACCCAGGTTCATCGGGCCAAAGGAGACGTCCTGGGTGACGTCGGCGCTGAACAGTTGGTCGTCGGGATCCTGCAGCACCAGCTGCACCAACCGACGGTGTTCGCGCAGCCCCTCACGGTTGCGGCGCAGCACCCGGCCGTCGACGGTGATGCTGCCGCCCGACGGTTGGTGGGCGCCGGACAGGCAGCGCAGCAGGGTGGTCTTGCCCGAACCGTTGGCCCCCAGCAGCGCCAGCCGAAACCCGCGCGGCAGCCGCAGATTGGCGCCGTGCAGCACCTCCTTGCCCGGATAGCCGGCCACCAGGCCGGTGGCGCGCAGCACCAGGCCGTCGTCGACGGGGCGGGTGGAATCGGCGATCACGGGCAGCATGTTCTCAGCCATGGCCGACCACCGCCCAGACCAGGGCCCAGATGGTGGCCAGTGCGGCTGCGGTGGCCAGCAGGAAGCGCGGGGAGGCGGGCCGCTGCACGCTCAGCGTGGTCAGCGACGACTCGTAGCCGCGCCCGGCCAGGCCCTCCTCCAGACGTCGGGCCTGGTTCCAGGAGCGCACCAGCACGGCACCGACGGCATTGCCCGCGGCCTCCATCCGGCGGCGCAGCGGGGCCGCGTCGCCCAGCCGGGCGGCCTGCGCCTGCCGGATCCCGACGGTGGTGGCCAGCAGCACCCACAGCAGGCGGTAGGTGAGCGCGGCGACCTCCAGCAGCGGGTCAGGAATGCGCCAACGGCGGCCCCAGGTGATCAGGTCCACCATCGGGGTGGTGGTGGCCAGCACCATCAGCGCCAGGGCGCCGGCAATCCCGTGGCCCAGCAGCCCAGCCGCGCGCAGCAACCCGTCGCGCCCCAGACTGAACGGCCCCCAGCGCCACAGCAGGTGGCTCTCCGCGACGGGCGAGCCCACCCCGACCGCCACCGAGGCGGCGCCCACCAGGATGAAGGCCGACGGGGCGGCCATCACCCCGGCCAGCACGGCTGGCCGGATCCGGGCCGGCCCCAGGATGGCGGCCAACGCCGCCAGGCCCACCAGCACCGTGCCCGGCCAGGTCGGGGCCAGCAGGGCGGTGAGCACCAGGCCCAGACTGAGCAGGGCCTTCTCGCCGACGCGACGACGCCGCCAGGGGCTGGCCCAGGCGGCGTCGTCGACGCTGGTCAGATGCACCTCAGTCTGCCGTCGGGTGGTGCTGGGCGCGCTCCGCGCGAGCCTCATTCTGGGCGCGCTCCGCGCGACGCCCCCGCAGGTTGCCGATGGCGAATCCGAAGGCGCCGGCGCCCAGGGCGGCCTGGAGCGCGAACAGGCCGGACTCGATCTCACTGGAGCCGGGCTCGAAGATCGGCTGGAACCAGGGCTCGACGCCCTTGTCTGACAGCACGTCGGTGACCGCGGCGTCGGTGCCGCCGAAGGCCTCCGCCTCCGGATCGGAGGGGCGCGGCGCCAGCAGCAGGCTGAGGGCGAAGATGGCCAGGATCCCCACCAGCAGCAGGGGAGTCACCCAACGGTTGCGGGACGGATTCACGCTGAGCTCAGACATGGGCGGCCTCCGGCACGGGACGGGTCCGGCCCGGGCCGGCGACGCCGAGCCGCTGCAGCTCCGGCATGGCCACCCGGCCCAGGAATCGGAAGACCAGGATGCCCAGCAGGCCCTCCATGGCGGCCAGCGGGATCTGGGTGAGCGCGAACAGCCCCAGGAACTTGGCCAGCGAGCCCAGGAAGCCGCTGCCGGCGTCGGGGTAGGCGAGCGCCAGCTGGGCCGACGTGCAGCAGTAGGTCACCAGGTCCGCGAAGAACATCGCGCCGAAGATGCCGACATACCAGGGCAAGCGGGCCTTGCGGCAGAGTACGAAGACGCCGTAGCCCGCCCACGGGCCGACGATGGCCATCGAGAAGACATTGGCGCCCAGCGTCGTGAGGCCGCCGTGGGCCAGCAGCAGGGCCTGGAAGAGCAGTACGACGGTGCCCAGGAAGGCCATGATCGGTGGTTTGAACAGCACCGCGCCCAGCCCGGTGCCGGTGGGGTGCGAGGAACTGCCGGTCACCGACGGCAGCTTGATGGCCGACAGCACGAAGGTGAAGGCGCCGGCGGCGGCCAGCAGCAGCTTGTTCTCCGGGCTCTTGCGGGATTCGGCGATCACGGCCTTGGCGCCGTGGATGACGAACGGGGCACTGGCGGCGTACCAGAGGGCACACTGTGCCGGTGACAGAAAGCCTTCTGCGATGTGCATGCGGACTCCTTCTCGAGATGACGCGTCTCGGTATGGGTTGGGTGTGCCCCGCGGCGTAGTTCCTGACTCCCACCCCACCGGGTCATGGCGGGATGGACACAGTGGCGCGACCGTGCCGGCTCATCCGGCTTCCTCGCACCGCGGGGGCATGTGGAGTTGTGTGCCCGACTATGCCACTGCGGGGGTCCGCCGGGACAGTCGGGGCCCTCCGGGGCGGTCAGCCGTTCAATCCAGCTGCGCGGTGTTGCTGGTCTCCGCCGTGGAGGCGATCGCATTCAGGGCGGCGACGGCCATCGCCGAGCCCCCGCGGCGCCCCCGCACCGTGAGGTATTCCAGGCCCAGGTCATTGTCCACCAGCGCCTGCTTGCTCTCCGCGGCGCCGACGAAACCGACCGGGATGCCGATCACCGCGGCCGGCTTCACCCCGGTGTCGCGGACCAGCTCCAACAGCCGGAACAGGGCGGTGGGGGCATTGCCGAACGCGACGATGGCGCCCTCCAGCCGGGGCAGCCACAGTTCCACCGCGGCCATCGTCTTGGTGATCTGCTTCTGGGCCGCCAGCGCCACCGTCCGGGGATCCTGCAACAGGCAGACGACGTCATTGGAGCGCGGCAACCGGGAGCGGATGATCCCGGTGGCCACCATGGTGGAGTCGCACAGCACCGGCGCGCCGGCCAGCAGCGCCTGCCGGGCCGCCGTCACCACGCCCGGGCTGTAGGCGATGTCGTCCACCAGGTCCGTCTGCGCGCAGGCGTGCACCATCCGGGCCGCCACCTGCGACAGGTCGTTGGGCAGCCGGTCCAGCCCCGCCTCCTCCCGGATGATCCGGAAGCTGTTGGCGTAGATCTCGGCGCCGTCGGTCAGGTACTCGTAGGTGGCCATCAGTCCTCTTCCGCGGTCAGGGTCTCGGTCTGCAGGGTGTCGATGATGCGTTGGCGCAGCCGGACCGAGCCGCGCGGGTCCCGGTTTCCCAGCACCCCGACGGTGAACCCCCCCACGCTCTCGGTGGCCGGGGTCCACGCGGTGCCGTGGCGCGCGTCGTCGGCCCGGACGCAGAAGATCCGTTGACGGGTGGCGGCCTCGGTCAGGGCCCGGTTGGTGGCCGGGTCGTCGGTGCAGGCCAGCACATACCAGGCGCCGGCCACATCGTCGACGCCGGCCGGGCGCTGCTGCCAGCCGATCCGACCCTGCAGCGCCAGGTCCTGGATGGTGGTGCTGGCCCGGGGCGCCACCACCTCCACCCGGGCGCCGGCGGCCAGCAGCCGGACCAGCCGACGGGTGGCCACCGCCCCGCCGCCGGCCAGCAGCACCCGTCGGTCCTTCAGGTCCAGCCCGGACAGGTACATCGGCGACCCGCTGGAGCGCATCGCCTGGGCGCGGTGCTCATGGGCGGCCTGCCGGTAGCGTTCGGCCACCACGCTGGCCAGCTCCGCGCACGGGCCGATCACCCCGGCCACCCGCAGCTCGACGTCGGGATGCTCGGCCGCCCACGCGTCGGCCTGCTGGTGCAGCCAGCCGTCCAACCGGCCGGCGAACAGGAAGTTGGGGGCCAGCACGATCCGTCGGGCCCGCAGCAGGACCGCCCGGTCCAGCGCCGCGGCGACGTCCGGGGTGGTGACCTGGATGAAGCCGGTGAGCACGTCCGCCACGTTGTGGCCCTCGCGCAGCAGCCGCGCCAGCGCGACGTGGTCCGCATTGGCCTGCGGCACCAGCGATCCCCGGCCCACCAGCACCACCATGGTCTCGGCCTCGTCCCACGGCTGGCCGTCGGCCATCGCCTCCCGAACCCGGCGCCACAGGGCATCCAGCAGCAGCGGGTGCTGCCCCAGGTGCGGGGTGAGGGTGACGTCGGCGCGTCGGCCCGACGGCTGCGCACCCTGCCCCACCATGTCGGGGATGTCCCGGCGGACGTGGGCGCCGGTGCCCAGCATCAGCGGGGTCACCACCAGGTGCTCATGGCGCTCCAGCAGCTCCTCGACCACCTGGTCGATGTGAGGGTCCACCAGCTCGACGTGGCCCAGCCGGACCTCCACGCCGGGCAGCTGCCCGGAGACCAGCTCGGCCAGCTGCTGGCAGTCCCGCTGCCCGGCTGCCAGCCGGGTGCCGTGGGCGGCGATCACCAGGGCGGGTTCGGTGCTCACGATGCGCTCACTCCTGTGCGTCCGGCGCGGTCATCCAGTGGTAGTCCCGCGGGGTGACGATCAGCCGTTCGCCGGAACCCGTCGACACGAAGCGGGTCAGGGAGGAGCCCACCACCACCAGCGAGTTCATGTCCACCCAGTCCGGCTGGAAGTCCGCCAGGGTGGCGGTGATCACCTTCTGCCGCTGGCGGCTGGCCTGCTGCACCACCGCCACCGGGGTGGTGGGCGGCCGGTGCGCGCCCAGGATCTCCAGGGCGCGGGGCAGGTGCATCCGTCGGGTCCGGGAGCGGGGGTTGTAGAGGGTGACGACGAAGTCCCCCTCGGCCGCCGCCCGCAGCCGCTGCTCGATCACCTGCCAGTCTGTGTGCAGGTCGGACAGGGAGATGGTGGCGTGGTCGTGGCCCAGTGGGGCGCCCAGGATGGCCGAGACCGCCAGCTCCGCGGTCACCCCGGGGATGATCTCCACGTCGATCCCGTCGGTGCCCTGCTCCAGCACCGGGGAGGCCATGGCGTAGATGGCCGGGTCCCCGCCGCAGACCAGCACCACCCGGTCACCGGCCCGGGCCCGGTCGATGGCCAGACTGGTGCGGGTCTTCTCGGTGCCCATCTTGGAGGCGTAGACCTCGGTGCCGGGGCGCACCAGGTCCCGGATCTGCTTCACATAGGGGCCATAGCCCACCACCAAGTTGGCCTGCCGGATGGCGTCGCGGGCCCGGGGGGTGAGCAGGTCACGCGAGCCGGGGCCCAGCCCGACCACCTGCAGCAGCCCGCGTACCGGCAACCGGCCCACCGCGCAGGTGGCATTGGCCGACTTCTGTTTGGGCACCACCAGCTGTGTGCCGTGGGCCAGGACGGAGGCCTCGCTCACCGACGGGCAGCCGACGTGCCGCTGCGCGTACTCCGACGGGTTCGGCACCTCCTGGGTGGCCAGCTCGGCGGCGGGATGGTCACTCAGCCGAAGGCCCAGCCGATGGGCCAGCTGCAGCAGTCCCAGCTCCCCGGCCTTGGCCTCGACGGTGGTCAGCGCGGTGACGCTCGACGGGTGCAGCCCGGCCTCGGCCAGGGTCTGGTGGAAGAGCAACTCCAGCTCCTCGACATCGGTGCCCTTGTTGCAGCCCATCCCCACCACCAGGGACTTGGGATGCAGCACGACGGTGGGCAGGGCCGGGTCGTCGGCCTGGGGCGCCGCGGCGGCATCGGTCACCACGATCCGGGCCACCGGCTCGGCGGCGTCGGCGGACACCGACGGGGCCAGCGGCGGCACCGGGAAGCCCAGGGTCCGGTCCAGCAGCACCGGCCGGGCCTCCAGCATCGCGCGGGTGACGGCCGGCAGGTCCCCGTCGTAGCTCCAGCCCAGCAGGTCCAGCGCGGGGATCCCGACGGCGTCGGTGGCGGTGGTCAGCACCGCCGTCCCGCCCAGCGCCTCGCCGATGGCGTCGGCCAGGGCATTGGCCCCGCCGACGTGCCCGCCCACCAGCGGCACCGCGAACCGGCCGGCCTCGTCCACCACCACGACGCCCGGGTCGGTCCGCTTGCTGTCCAGCAGGGGGGCCAGGATCCGGGTGGTGGCGCCCAGCGCCAGGTGGCTGATGATCAGCTCCGTCTGGGGCCAGGCCGCGGGCAGCGTCTCGGCGAGGGGCCCCTCGATGATCCGGGTACCGCCGCCGAGCGCCCGGTCGATGCGCTCGGCATGCTCCCGGGCGGCCGTCGAGTTCACCAGCTGGGTGATGGTCACGTCCTGCCAGCGCCTCATGCGGTGGGTCCCATTCCGGTGGTGAGCACGACGCGGTCCGCGGCCAGCCCGTGCTCGGCGGCCAGGGCGGCGTCGGCGGGGTCGTCGGTGATCAGCCAGGTGGGGGCGGCGACGGGTGCCGGCTCGGCCGCCAGGTCAATCACCGCGCTCCGGTAGGTCCGGGCCAGGCCGGCCACCTCGCGCGCCAGCTCGCCCCGCACCCAGAGCAGGTCACCCAGCCCGGGCAGCAGGCGGCAGAAGAGCTCGGCTGCGGCGGGGGAGACCGCCGGGGGCGCGCCCTCGGGCCGGGGCGCGCCCAGCCGCCAGCCGACATGACCCGTCTCGGCCGGGTCCAGCACCAGCACCACATTGGGCTCCAGGATCTCGTCCACCTGCAGCGCGCTGACCACGTCGAACTCCCGGACCCGCTCGTCGGGTTCGCCGAGCCGCTCGCACAGCACCAGTCGACGGTCCAGGTCCGCCAGGCCGGCCGCCAGCTCACGCAGCCCGTGCACCGGGCTGGTCATCACCGCCACCTTTCCCCAGGCCCGGCAGACCGCCAGCCCGGGCGTCAGGGGGCGGCCGTGCACGCTCACCACCTCCGCGTCGTCCCAGGCCATCCCCACCCGGGCGAAGGCCTCGGCGATCGAGGTGGGTCGCGGCACCACCTGCACGGACAGACCGGCCTCGGTCAGCCGCCGCACGATCCCGAACATGCCCGGATCCCCGCTGGCCACCACCAGCACCTGGGCCGTGGGCCCGGCCTCGACGATCTTCGGGATCGCCTGGCTCATCGGGCCCAAGACGATCCGTCGCTCCTCGGGTACGTCCAGCGCATCCAGGTGGCGGGCCCCGCCCACCACCAGGTCCGCCGCGGCGGCCTCGCAGTAGACCCGCAGACTGGGCTCACCCAGGTAGCCGTAGACGCGAATCACTTGTCCTCCTGCAGGTCGGGTGTTTGTTCCTTGGGGTTCTGCTGCGTCAGGCCGACGGCACCCTCGGTGCGCAACTGCTGCTGGGCCTGGGGGTCGGCCTGGCGGTACTCGTGCCGGAAGCCGGGGTGGTAGAGGTGGCTGCGTCGCGCCATCGGGGTCTCGGCCAGCGCCGGGCCAACCAGCACGACGGTGTGCTTCCACAGCTTGTGTTCCTTCATGGTGGCCGAAAGGTCGGCCAGCTGGCAGCGCAGCATCAGCTCGTCGGGCCAGGTCACCTGGTGCCCGATGATGCAGGGGGTCTCGGGCGGGTAGCCGCCGGCCAGCAGCTCCTCCTGCAGCACCTTGTTGCGGGCTGCCGAGAGGTAGAGCGCCATGGTGGCGCCGTGGCTGGCGAAGCCGCGCACCGTCTCCCGCGGCGGCATGGGGGTGCGGCCACCCTCCAGCCGGGTCAGCACCAGCGACTGGCTGACCTCCGGCAGGGTGATCTCGACGTCCATCCGGGCCGCGGCGGCGCTGAACGCGCTGATCCCGGGGATGGTCTGGTGCGGCACGCCCAGCCGGTCGCACAGCTCGCGTTGCTCCGCGGTGGCGCCGTAGATGCTCGGGTCACCGGTGTGCACCCGCGCCACCAGGATCCCGTCGTCGCGGGCGCGTAGGTAGTAGGGTTCCAGCGCCTCCAACGGCAGGGAGGCGGAGTCCACCAGCTCGGCCCCGGGCTTGTGGCCGGCGACGATGTCGGGGTGGACCAGGCTGGAGGCCCAGATGATCACATCGGCCCGTTCGATCACCCGGGCCGCGCGCACCGTCACCAGGTCAGCGGCGCCGGGGCCGGCGCCGACGAAGACCACCTGGCCGCTCACCACACCATCCGCGGTCACAGGGCACCCCCGGTCCGGTGGCGCTCGGGGACGCTGAGCACCGCGGAGAGATAGGGGCCGGTGGCGGCCTCGTCCAGCGCGTCCAGCCGGGTCACCTCCTCGTCGGGCAGGCCCAGCCGGCTGCCCATCACCCCGGTGCGGCCGTGCCGGGCCAGCGCCGCGCGCACCGCCGGCAGCTGGCGTCCCCCCTTGTAGAGGCACACCGAATCCGCCGCCTGCAGCACCGGATCCAGGCCGGTCAGGTCCCGGGTGGCGGGCACCAGGGCCAGGATCTCGGTGCCCTCGCACAGCGGCGTGCCGCTGGCCGCGGCCAGGGCCTGCATGGCGGTGATCCCGGGTACCACCTCGGTGACCACGTCGGGGCGCTGGGCGGTGACCGTGCCGGCCAGGTAGCTGAAAGTGGAGTAGACGCTGGGGTCCCCGATGGTGGCGAAGACCACGCTGTGTGCCCCCTCCCGGAAGAGCTCCAGGGCGGCGGTGGCCGAGGCCTGCCAGCTCTCCTCGCGACGGGGGGTGACCCCCCGTCGGTCCGCCATGGAGAA
The DNA here is from genome assembly GCF_038433155.1 of Luteococcus sp. H101. NCBI lineage: Bacteria > Bacillati > Actinomycetota > Actinomycetes > Propionibacteriales > Propionibacteriaceae > Luteococcus > Luteococcus sp. H101. Next base: position 6,248 of record NZ_JBCDMW010000035.1, on the reverse strand, counting down.
CGGGATCCGGATGATTCGGGTGTCGGGCGCCACCGCCGTGACCAGCTGCTCCGCCCGTCCCGGACCGTCGCCCGAGGACTCCGTGGCGGGCACCAGTACCGCGTCGGCCTCCCGCAGCAGCCGGGCCGCCTTGAGGGTGACCAGTTCCGGGTCTCCGGGGCCCACGCCGACGCCGATCAGGCGCGGGGGTGCGGTGCGGCAGGGTTCGCTCATGGGGCTCCTTCAGGTCTCTCGCCCGAGTAGTCGTTTCAGGGCCCGGGAGAGTTCCTGACTGGCGTCGCCGACGCTCACAGTGGCGGGACCGTGGCGGATTCACACCGCCTTCCTCGGCCCGGGTCGCCCTGCCAGTGTGGCACACCTACTACGGCGCGTCGTGGGCAGGTGTGCCACTGGCCCTCCAACCGGCACGGCAAGAGGCCGCCGCTTCCGTGGGGAAGCGACGGCCTCTCGAACCGGCGAGGATCAGATCGCGAAGTACAGGTCGAACTCGTACGGGTGCGGGCGCTGACGGATCTCGTCGATGTCCGCGCGCTTGATCTCGATCCAGGTCTCGATCAGGTCGGCGGTGAACACGTCGCCCTGCAGCAGGAACTCGTGGTCGGCCTCCAGCGCATCCAGCGCGGCGTCCAGCGAGGCGGGAACCTGCGCCACCTGGGCGTGCTCCTCGGGCGGCAGCTCGTACAGGTCCTTGTCGATCGGCTCCGGCGGCTCGATCCGGTTCTGGATGCCGTCCAGGCCGGCCAGCAGCATGGCGGAGAAGGCCAGGTAGGGGTTGGCCGACGGGTCGGGGCAGCGGAACTCGACGCGCTTGGCCTTGGCATTGGCGCCGGTCAGCGGGATCCGCATGCAGGCGGAGCGGTTGCGGGCCGAGTAGACCAGGTTCACCGGGGCCTCGAAGCCGGGCACCAGACGGTGGTAGGAGTTGGTCGACGGGTTGGTGAAGGCCAGCAGCGCCGGGGCGTGCTTCAGGATGCCGCCGATGTACCAGCGCGCCACGTCGGAGAGCTGGCCGTAGCCATTCTCGTCGTAGAACAGGTTCTGGCCGCCCGACCACAGCGAGCTGTGCACGTGCATTCCGGAGCCGTTGTCACCGAAGATGGGCTTCGGCATGAAGGTGGCGGTCTTGCCGTTCACCCAGGCGGTGTTCTTGACCAGGTACTTGAACAGCATCACCTTGTCGGCGCTGGCGGTCAGGGTGTCGAAGCGCCAGTTGATCTCGGCCTGGCCGCCGGTGCCCACCTCGGAGTGCGCCCGCTCGGTCTGCATGCCCAGCTTCTCCATGTGGGCGACGATCTCGTCGCGCAGCTCGCAGAAGTGGTCCACCGGGGCGACGGGGAAGTAGCCGCCCTTGAGCTTCACCTTGTAGCCGCGGTTGCCGCCCTCCTCGACGCGGCCGGTGTTCCAGGCGCCGGCCTCGGAGTCGATCTCGTAGAAGGAGCCATTGGACTTGGTCTCGAAGCGCACGTCGTCGAAGACGTAGAACTCGGCCTCGGGGGCGAAGAAGACGGTGTCGCCCAGCCCGGTGGACTCGAAGTAGGCCTCGGCCTTCTTGGCGATGGTGCGGGGATCCCGGGAGAAGGGCTCCTTGGTGATCGGGTCGTGCACGAAGAAGTTGACCACCAGGGTCTTGGACACCCGGAAGGGGTCGATGAAGGCGGTGGTCGGGTCGGGCATCAGCGCCATGTCGGACTCGTGCACCTTGGTGAAGCCGGTGATCGACGAGCCGTCGAAGGACAGGCCCTCCTCGAAGACGGCCTCGTCAAAGGCCGCCGCGGGAACCGTGAAGTGCTGCATGACGCCGGGCAGGTCGCAGAAGCGGACGTCGACGTTCTCGACACCCTCGTCCTTGATGAACGCCAGCAGGTCTTCGGCGCCTTGGAACATGTTTCCTCCAGTGGAACTGAGCGGGTTGATGCCATGAAACTAGTTAGCCCTGATTGCCTTGCCGTTCCGGGCATGTAACAGCGGTGTTACATGCCCGGTATCCTCTCACCCATGACCCAGGGCGCACAGGCGGATCAGTACTTTCCCGGCGAGACGCTCGGCCTGCCGCGCTCCGGCCGCGGCTCGCTGGCCACCTGGAATGCCCGGCTGGCCGCGCTGGTGATCGACTGGGCAGCGTGCATGATCCTGGCCCAGCTGCTCTTCGGGGATGCCGTCACCCACGGCTTCGACTGGCGGCGGTTTGCCCCGATGGGGCTGTACTTCCTGCAGAAGAGCGTGCTGACTGCCCTGACCTCCGGCTCCTTCGGGCAGTTGCTCTGCCGGATCGCGGTGGTCCGGCTGGACCACCAGCCGATCGGCTGGCTGCGCTCGCTGCTGCGGGCCGCCATGAAGGTGGTGCTGCTGCCGGCCGTCGTGATCGGGGCGGAGCGGCGCGCCCTGGATGACCTGGCGCTGGGTACGGTCGTGGTCAACCGGCGCTGACCCGAGACGCCAAGGGAGGAGGCGACGATGTTCGTCGTGATCGTGGCCCGCGGGGTTCCCAGCCCGCGCACCCCGCTCTGGGGCATCTTCGAGCTGGACCAGGCCCGGGCGCTGCGCGCTGCCGGTCACCGGGTGGCGATCGCCGCGCTGGACGTGCGGTCGGTGCGGCGCTGGCGTCGCTTCGGGATGCGGCACGAGGTGATTGCCGGGATCGACGTGCACACCCTCAGCCTGCCGGTCGGCCAGGTGCCCAGCGCGGTGGACCAGGCCGTGCTGGACCGCGCCTTCGACCTGGTCTTCACCCAGATCGTCACCGCCCACGGCATTCCCGACGTGGTGCACGCCCACTTCACCAAGTACGCCCTGGCCGCGGCGCGCAGCAGCCGGCGTCGGCAGTTCCGGCTGGTGGTCACCGAGCACAATTCCAAGTTCAACCCGTCCTCCATCCCCTTCGACCTCCGGCTCAAGGCCACCGAGGCCTATCGTCGGGCCGACGCCGTCGTGGCCGTCTCCCAGGCCCTGGCCGACGTGCTGACCGAGAACTTCGACGTGCCAGTGCGGGTGGTGCCCAACATCGTCGACGTCGCCACCTTCGCCCAGCTGCCCCGGGAACCGCACGACGGGATCCGGCTGGTCACGGCGGGCAACCTGCTGCCCCGCAAGCGGATGGTGTTGCTGGTCGACGGCTTCGCCCGCGCCTTCGCGGACCGGCCGGAGGCCACTCTGACCATCATCGGCGACGGGCCGGAGCGCGAGGTGATCGAGGCGCACGCCGCCGAGGCCGGGGTCTCGGACCGGGTCCGGCTGCTGGGGCAGCGGACCCGCGCCCAGATCGCCGCCGAGTTCGCGGCCTGTGACGGCTTCGTGATGCTGAGCGAGTGGGAGACCTTCGGGGTGGTCTTCATCGAGGCGATGGCCTCCGGGCTGCCGGTGCTGGCCAGCCGGTGCGGCGGGCCGGAAGGCTTCCTGCACGACGATCTCGGGATGTTTGCCCAGACCGATTCCGTGGCGGCACTGGCGGATTCGCTGACCGATTTCGTCAGCCGCTTCCCGCAGTGGGAGCCCGGCCGGATCCGCGCCGAGGTGGTGGCGCGCTTCGCGCCGGAGCGGATCGCGGCCGAGCTGGGCGAGGTCTACGCCCAGGTCACCTGCCGCTGAGCGCCGGCCCTCCGCCCTCAGCCTTCGGCCAGCTCGGCGGCCTCCAGCCAGGCCAGTTCCAGCTCGTCGGACTGGTCGGTGAGTTCCTGCAGCTCGGCCTGCAGTTCCGCCAGCCGGGTGTAGTCGCTGGCGGCCTCGGCCATCTGCGCGTGGACCTTCTCCATCCGGGCGCGCAGCTTGGTCAGCTGCCCGTCAATCCGGCTCATCTCCTTCTTGGCCGCCCGGATCTCGCCGGCCGACGCCTTCGGAGCCGCATCCTCCTGGGTGGGGGAGTCGGGGCCGGCCAGGGCACTCTTGCCGGGGCCCGTCTCCCGATTGCGACGGTGGGCCAGGTACTCGTCGACGCCACCGGGCAACAGCACGCACCGCCCGTCGCCCATCAGGGCATAGGTGTAGTCGGTCACCCGCTCCAGGAAGTAACGGTCATGGCTGACGATGATCAGGGTGCCCGGCCAGGTGTCCAGGTAGTCCTCGATCACGGTCAGGGTGTCGATGTCCAGGTCATTGGTGGGCTCGTCCAGCAACAGCACATTGGGCTCGTCCATCAGGATCCGCAGGAAGCTCAACCGGCGTCGCTCACCGCCGGACAGCTCACCGATCCGGGTGACCAGCTTCTCCCCGGTGAACCCGAACTCCTGCAGCAGATTGGAGGCCGACGCGTCGCGGCCGGTGGCCAGCTTGGTCTCCTGCTTGAGCCGGTTGACGCTCTCCAGCACCGTCTCCCGCTCGTCCAGCTCCCCGACGTGCTGGCTCAGGTGCCCCAACCGCAGCGTCTTGCCCTGCTTCACCCGGCCGGAGGTGGGGGAGATCTGGTGAGCCAGCAGGTTCAGCAGGGTGGTCTTGCCGGCGCCGTTGACCCCCAGGAGGCCGATCCGGTCGCCGGGCCCGATCGACCAGGTCAGCTGGTTCAGCAGGGTGCGCTCGCCGAAGCGCAGCGTCACCTTCTCCAGGTCGAAGACGTCCTTGCCCAGCCGGCTGACGCTGAACTGTTCCAGGGCCAGCCGGTCGCGCGGCGGCGGCACGTCGGCGATCAGGCTGTTGGCGGCCTCGATCCGGAATTTCGGCTTCGACGTCCGGGCGGGCGCGCCGCGGCGCAGCCAGGCCAGTTCCTTGCGGACCAGGTTCTGCCGACGGGCCTCGTTGGCGGCGGCCTGCCGGGCCCGTTCCGCACGGGCCAGTACATAGGCCGCGTAACCGCCGTCGTAGGGGTCCACGACGCCGTCGTGCACCTCCCAGACCCGGTTGCAGATGGCATCCAGGAACCAGCGGTCGTGGGAGACCACCAGCATCGCGATGCTGCGTTGCTGCAGCGTGTTCAGGTGGTCGGCCAGCCAGGCGACGGCCTCCACGTCCAGGTGGTTGGTGGGCTCGTCCAGCACCAGCAGGTCATGGTGGCCGAACATCAGGCTGACCAGGGCGGCCCGGCGACGCTCGCCACCGGACAGCCGGCCCAGCTCGGCGTCCAGCGCGATGTCGGCCAGCAGGTGCTCCACCACCGCGCGGCGGTAGGCATCCCGGGCCCAGACATGGTCCGGCTCGCCGTCGACAATCAGGTCCCGGACGGTCTGGCCGGGCACCACCTGCTCGGCCTGGGTGAGCACGCCGATGGAGACCGATCCGGTGCGGGTCACCCGGCCACCGTCGGGCTCGATGGCGCCGGTGAGCACCTTGAGCAGGGTGGACTTGCCGTCGCCATTGCGGCCGACGACGCCGATCACGTCACCCTTGCCCAGCCCGAGCGAGACCTGGTCCAGCAGGGTGCGGGTGCCGTAGGTCTTGGTGACCTGTTCCGCGTTGAGGAGGTTCTGCGCTGCCACGGTGCCGGCTCAGCGGCCGCGCATGGCGCGACGGGAACCCTGCTGCGGCAGCGGGCCCTTCGGGATCGGCATCCGGGCACGCACCGCGTCCATGGCGCGCAGCCGCTTGTTCACCTCGTCGATCTTGACCGCGTCCAGCTGCTTGGGCATCTTCTTGATGTGGTCGGCCAGCTTGGCCAGCGGCACCTGACCGGGGGCCTCACCCATCTGCACGGTCTGCACGGTAACGCCATAGGCGGTCTGCTCGTGCCGCTTCACCTCGGTGGCCAGCAGGTTCTTCAACCGCCCCGGGTCGCCCTCGCCCACCAGGATCAGGCCACCGGGGCCGACGACGCGGTGCACGACGTCCAGCTGCCGGGTGGCATTGATGGCGGGGGTGGAGCTCCAGCCCTTGGGCAGCATGTTCAGCGCCACCTCGGCGGAGCCGGGCTGGCCCTCGTACCGCTTGTAGACCGAGCTCTTCACCCGACGGGTGAACAGCAGCATCGCCACGGTCAGGCCCACCATGACGCCCAGGAAGATCCAGAACCAGATCGGCTTGACCAACAGGCCCAACAGGATGCCCAGCAGCACCGGCACACCGAAGCCGGCGCCCAGCACCAGCGGCAGCTTCGGATCAGCTTCCTTGGTGATCCGGTAGCTCTCCTTGATCTGGCGCATCTGGCTCCAGTCACGCGGGTCGGAGGAGTTCTTCTTGCGCTCCTTCTCCGCCTTGACCTGGGCCTTCTGCTTGGCCGCCAGTTCCTTGGCCTTCTCGCTCGCCATCGTCGCTCCGGATCATTCGCTCGTGGGTGGTGCGGCCATGCTGCGGCCGCCGACCAATCCTAGCCGGGAACATGCCCCGGG
>NZ_JBCDMW010000034.1:0-95443 GCF_038433155.1 Luteococcus sp. H101 | reverse complement strand
CCCGCCGCCGCTGTGATGTCCTGTTCGCCATGCTCAAGAACCGGGAGCCCTACCGGGCACCCGCCCCGGCACCGGAACCCCCACTCATGCCCCTCGCCGCTTGACGAGGAACATAGGGACACCCCCCCGGGCCTCACGCACTGAGCTGCCGGTGGGCCGGACCCGGCACGGGGCAGCCAGTGGGCCCGACCAGGCACGGGGCAGCCGGGGCACGTCTGCCCGACGCTTTCCCGTAGCATCCCTTGTGAGCCGGACGCCAAAGGAGCCCCGCACATGACCCCACCCCCCAACGCCCAGGACAAGGGCGGCGACGCCTTCTCCTCGTTCAGCATCCCCGCCTCCGACCGCGCCCAGCGGGTGGCCCGCGGCAAGTCGCTGCGCCACCACACCCCGCACCACAGCCTGGGATTCTGGCAGCCGACGTCGGACCGGCCAGACGTCGTCGAGCTGATCCGACGAACCCATGAGGGCCGGCTGCCCTGGCTCTTCGCCCTGCGGGTGGGCCGGATGGCGGCCTCCCCCTTCGGACTGCTGCGCGGCAGCGCCCAGATGATGGCCCACGACGTTGCCAACCTGCCCTCCACCGGGGTGCACACCACCGCCTGCGGCGACGCGCACATCGGCAACATCGGTTTCTACCGCTCGCCCGAGGGCAACCAGGTGATCGACCTGAATGACTTCGACGAGGCGCACACCGGCGCCTGGGAGTGGGACCTGCGGCGGCTCACCGCATCGATCCATGTGCTGGGCCGGGACAATGGCGCCACCGAGGAGCAGTGTGCGGAGGCGGTGCACAACTGCGTGCAGTCCTACCGGGAGGAGGTCAGCTTCCTGTCCAAGCAGCCGTTGCTGTGGCGGGCCTTCAACCACCTGGACCTGGACGCGCTGCACGAGACGTCCACCGACGAGACCCTGCGGGAGGAGATCCAACGCGCCGCCCGCGCCGCCCGCAAGCGCACCGATGACCGGATGCTGCCCAAGCTGGCCGGTGGGGCCACCGCCGCCACCGAGATCGTCGACGCGCCGCCGCTGGTCACCCATCCCGACGACCAGACCCGGGCCCAGCTGGTGGAGGCGCTGGACGACTACCTGCACACCCTGACGCCGCAGTGGCGACGGATCGTGGGCGGTTATTCCTTGGTGGACATTGCCCACAAGGTGGTGGGCGTCGGCTCGGTGGGGATGCGTTCCTGGGTGGCACTGTTGGTGGGCTCGCGGGAAGATGACGTGCTCTTCCTGCAGCTCAAGCAGGCGCAGCGCTCCGTGCTGGCACCCTATGTGCACGGCGAACGGGCCTGGCACAACCACCAGGGGCAGCGCGTCGTCGAGTACCAGCAGCAGCTGCAGACCGTCTCCGACCCCTTGCTGGGCTGGGCCAGCGCCGGTGAGCACCAGTACTACGTGCGCCAGTACCGCAACATGAAGGGCGGCGTCCCGCTGGAGTCCATGACGCCGCGGGCCCTGGCGGACTACGCGGGGATCACCGGTCACCTGCTGGCCAAGGGCCACGCCCGCACCTCCGGCGCGTCGGTGATCTCCGGCTACCTGGGCAAGAAGGTGCCGGTGACCGAGGCCTTCCAGCGCTGGGCCAAGGCCTACGCGGACCAGACGGAGAAGGACCATGCCGAGGTGGTGGCCGCCGTGAAGTCCGGCAAGCTGCCCTGGGAGGAACCGCTGACCAAGGCCGGGCCCCGGCCCATCTGGCGCCCTACGGACAACTGATATGGGTGTGGTTCCTGTCAAGAGGGCAGGATGAGGCGCCACCGGGCTGGATGCCGGGTGGCGCCTCTCCTTGTGTTGGCCCGAAGTGGTGTTGACGAGGGTTTTCGCGTGTCTGTCGACGGCGATGTCAGTCTGATATTCGCGGGTTGGTTACCGCAGGACGGTGCTTTCGGCTCGGAACGTCACGCGTGTCTAGCGTCGAGCGTCGCCGCCGGTCAGGGCGGCTGCTCATAGTTGTATCGCGGGTCGTTCCGGTCGCTGCGTCACCTCTTCGCCTGCCGGTCCTCGGGCCAAGTTTGTGGCCTCGAGTTCAGTCCTCGAGGACCGCGAGCGACCAGCACCAGCCGGCGAGTTCGCGGGCGATCGCGGCGTTGGCGACGATGGGTCGCTTCTTGCGGGCTTTGAACTGGTTCCAGCGGTGGTTCAACCGTCGGTTGCCCAGGTCTCCGCGGGCCCGGGCGGCCGGGGAGGCGAGGTCCCAGCGGTCGCGGATCGTCTTGCCGGGGACGTAGCGGTGCTGGTGATGCCAGGCGGCCTCAACCAGGAGTCGGCGCGCGTGACTGTTGCCGGTCTTGGTGATCGGCCCGAGCGAGCGGGACTGGCCGGAAGAGCTCTCCGAGGGGATCAGGCCGACGAACGAGCCGATCGAGTTGCCGGTGAACCGGGTCCAGTCGCTGATCTCGACCGCCAACCCGAACCCAGTCAGGGTCGAGATGCCCCGCAGGCAACCGAGCCGGCGCACCACGTCGGTGTACTGGCTGTTCACCGCCATGGCTTCGATGCGTTCATCGAGACGATCACGGCGCGCCGTGATCGTGACCACGGAGTCGTAGGCCTCGTCGAAGGCGGCCTGGACCAGCGGCGAGTCGAAGCGCTGTCGTCTCAGCCAGGCGTCGTGGGCGCCGACCCAGGCCTGACCGCCCGAGTAGACGATCCCGTGGCGCAGCAAGAGTTTCGACAACCGATGCCTGGCTCGCATCAGATCGGAACGGCAGTCTTCGCGCCGCCCCTGTCCGGCAACCCACGAATCGTTGCGCGGCGAGGCCCCGGCCTGCCAAAGCCTCACCCCTGATCGGGGTCACCCATACCGTCTAGCTGTACTAGCTGTACTGACCGGAGACGTTAATCGAGCCGCTGCGGGAGTGGCGGTCGTGTAGCGACAGCACAGTGGTCGTCAGGCAAGTCTCTGTTTCTGGGCCAGAGTTTGCCTAGGGTGGGTGCATGCCCGTCTGGCAACCAGCCATCCCGCAAGGGTTGCGCCCCCATCTCCTTTCCTGGGTGGGGTACGACTTCGCCAGTAGCGACACCGCCCACCACGGGGTTCCCTCGATGGGCGTTACGGTGGTGCTGTCCCTCGCAGAGCCGATCGACTGTGGCTGGTTGCATGGCGGCGCACGTCAACGCCTGGACGTACTGGTCTCCGGCCTGCACACCACTCCGGCCCTGATCCAGTCAAGGGGACACCAGCGGGGCCTCGAGCTGTCGATCCACCCGCTCTCGACCCGTCGGCTTCTGGGGCTACCGGCCGGAGAGCTGGCCGGCTCGATGATTGATGTGAACGATCTCCCGTGGCCCAGGCACCTGCTCGACCAACTGCGGCAGTCAACGTGGCCACGACGGTTCCACCTCTTGGCGGCATTCCTCACCAAGAGGCTCGACCAGCATTCCCATACACCGCGGGCAGACATGGTCGAGGCACTCTCGCGGATTCATCGGGCCGGGGGTGCGATCCCCATTTCCGACCTGGCTCAGGATGTTGGCCTGTCCAGGCGGCGTCTCTCTAGCCTGTTCGATCTGGAGACAGGTCTTTCGCCCAAACAGGTGGCGCGCATCGCTCGCTTCAACCACGCCAAAGACCTCGTCCAGAGTGGTGCCCAGCTCTCAGACGTCGCGGCCATGGCCGGCTACAGCGACCAAGCGCACCTGTCCCGGGAATGGAAGTCGATGACCGGGTGGACGTTGCGCCAGACGAAGGCCGATTTCCCATTGCTTCAAGACACTGACACGCTTCCCGGGTGAGGCTGGAGCCATGACTACACCACAGCTCTTCCACTGCCTGCGCTACACCGATGCCGATCGAGGCATCGACTTCCTCCAATCCATCGGCTTCACCACCGCCATGATCGTGCGGGATCCTGATGATTCGACCTTGGTGGCCCATGCGCAACTTGCCTGGCGCGACAACGGGGGCATCATGCTCGGCTCTGCTCGGGACGATGACCCGCATTACGGACCGGGGATCTGCAACTTGGTGGTCGCCACCGATGAGGACGTCGACAGCCTCTTCGCCACGGCCCTGGAACACGGCGCGACCACCGTCACCAAACCCAACGACGCCCCCCACGGAGGGCGCAACGCATGTGTTGCGGACTTCGATGGCCACTGCTGGAACCTCGACTCCTACCCGGGAGCCTGAAACGGCGAAGCTCCCCTCGGCACCGTCATGTGCCACGGCTCACGAGTTCGTGCACATCTCGATGAGCCCTGACTCACACAATCCCGCCGCCCGCGGCGGCATCTGGCCTTCCTGGGCGGCGCATGCCCCCAGGAAGGCCTCTTCATGTCCCACGCCAACGCCGCCCTCACCCCTCGCCACCGACTCAAAGTCGCCCAGCTCGTCGTCGACCACGGCTGGCCCATCAGCGAGGTCGCTGCCCGGTTCCAGGTGGCCTGGCCTACCGTGAAGCGGTGGGTTGACCGCTACCGCGCCGGCGAGTCGATGGAAGACCGGTCCTCACGACCAAAGACCTCGCCGAACAAGACCAGCGCCAAGATCGTCAAGCGCTGTGTGAGCCTTCGCCTTCGCCTGCGCGAAGGGCCGGTGCAGTTGGCCTGCCGGCTCGGCATCGCTCCGTCGACCGTCCACCGCATCCTGGCCGACGTTCGCCTCAACCGACTCACCCACGTGGACCGTGCCACCGGCGAACCGGTCCGCCGCTACGAACACGACCATCCCGGCGCGATGCTCCACGTCGACGTGAAGAAGCTCGGCAACATCCCCGACGGCGGCGGCTGGCGCTACGTCGGACGCCAACAAGGCGAGAAGAACCGAGCCGCCACCCCCGACAAGCCCCGGAACAAGTACCGGGACCCGTTGATGGGCAAGGCCTACGTCCACACCGTCATCGACGACCACTCCCGCGTCGCCTACGCCGAGATCCACGACGACGAAACCGCCCTCACCGCGACCGCTGTCCTGGTCCGGGCCGTCGAGTGGTTCAAGGCCCGCAGTGTCACCGTCGAGCGGGTCCTGTCCGACAACGGCGGCGCCTACCGCTCACACCTGTGGCGCGACACCTGCGCCGAGCTGGGCATCAAGCACAAGCGTACGAGGCCGTACCGGCCGCAGACCAACGGGAAGATCGAACGGTTCCACCGCACGCTGGCCGATGGCTGCGCCTACGCCCGCTGCTACACCTCCGAGACGGAGCGCCGGGGCGAGCTGGATGGTTGGTTGCACTACTACAACCAGCACCGTCCCCACACGGCATGCGGGAACCAGCCGCCCTTCTCACGATTGATCAACGTCCCCGGTCAGTACAACTAGCCGTCCGGGTTGGCGGCACACGACACCCGTCGGCGACTCCGCCGACAGCGCGGACAGGCCCCCGCATACACCCTGCGGCCGGGGCGTGGACAAGGCTGGATGACCGAGACCCCGTGCCCGCCCTGTCACCGCCGGCCCACGACCCGTGCCCTACGGTGAGCTCCATGACCGAACGTCCGCCGTACCGCACCATCGCCCGGGTCCACACGGACTTCCCGTCGAAGTTCGGGGTGCCGCGGCAGTCCGGCCTGGTGCCCGACCTGCTGGCCCGGGTGGTCTTCGAGCCTGAGTTCCGTTCGCTTGATGCGGTACGCGGGATCGACGGGTTCAGCCATCTGTGGCTGGTCTGGGAGTTCGACAAATCGGTCTCCGGACGCGACTGGTCCCCGACGGTGCGCCCGCCGCGGCTCGGCGGACAGGACCGGCTGGGGGTCTTCGCCACCCGCTCCCCCTTCCGCCCGAATCCGATCGGGCTCAGCTCGGTGCGGCTGCTGTCCGTCGAGACCGATGGACAGGACGCGCCGGTGCTGGTGGTGGGCGGCGCTGACCTGGTGGACGGCACGCCGGTGCTGGACGTCAAGCCCTACATCCCCTACGACATGCACCCCGACGCGACCAGCGGTTTCATCGAGACCCATCCGGAGGCGTGGTTCAGCGTCGACTTCCCCGAGGAACTGCTCCAGCGGGTACCCACGGACCGCCGGGAGGCCCTGCTGGGTGTGCTGGCGCACGACCCGCGGCCCCGCTTCCTGGATGACCCGGGGCGGGTCTTCGGGCTGCCCTTCGCCGGCTTGGATGTGCGTTTCCGGCTTGACGGCCCGACGGTGCGGGTGGTGGACGTGCAACCGCTACGTCCCGACGCCGGGGCCGCCTGGCCGGGTTACCGCTGAGCCAGGGGCGGGGGCCACGGCGGACCAGCCCGTCGAGGCCCTTCACGGTCACCCAGGCGGCTCAGAAGCCCGCGTACCGGGTCACCCGGGCCACCAGTTCCGGGTCCACCGCCAGCGGCCGGCCGTCGAGCTCCACCACAGGGGACGGCCCGCGGCTGGAACTGACCAGCCAGACCCCGTCGGCGGTGAACAGATCCGGCACCGGCACCAGTTCCTCCCGCGCCACCATTCCGTCGGCCCGCGCCGAGGCCAGGATCTGCTGCACCGTCACCGACGCCAGGATCCCGGTGTCGCCGGTGGGCGCCGTGCGCAGCACCCCACCGGAGGCCACCACCAGGCCCGACGTCGGCCCGTCCAGGGCATAGCCGTCGGTGCTGACGAAGATGGCGTCATCGGCGCCCCGCCGCCGAGCCTCCCGAGCCGCCGCCGCGTTCACCACATAGCTGAGGGTCTTCACGCCGCCGAGCAGCCACGGGGCGTCGCGGAAGGCATCCGACGGGCGGCCGCTGGTCAGGATCACGGCCCGCAGCCCCCGCGTGATCTCCTCCCCGGAGGCAGACTGTCGCACCGTCGCGGCCGGCCGCGCGCGGATGGTCAGCAGGGCCGCACCAGCCTGCTCCGGCGCCCATTCCCGGCCCCGGGTCAGCACCAGCTTGAGGGTGGCCTCCCCCGGCTCCCACCAGGCCGCCAGCGCCTGGGCCACCAACGCCTCCCATTCGGATCGGGACGGGCAGGCCAGGTCCAGCGCCGCGGCCGAGTGCCCCAGCCGGTCCAGGTGCTCGGCCAGGTTCACCACCCGGGCCCCGTCGGCATCGCAGACCACGCGGGCGGAGTCGAAGCACCCGTCGCCCCTTGTGAACCCCAGATCATCGGCAAAGACGGCGGGTTCGTCCGGGGAAAGAACGCCGCGCCCCAGCACGGCCACCAACTGTGCGGTCATGCCCCCATTCAACCGCGCCATCGCCGGCGCCTCGGGCACCGGATCCTCGCCGGCCCCTGGGAGACTGCTGAACCACCATGTCCCGGGTGCGGCGATTCAACACGGGCTCGCTCTGAACAGCATTGTTCAGCAACCCCCGAGTGCTGGCCCGCCGGACTTGTTGGGCACGTGTCCTGTGGAACTTTGGGTCGCGAAGTCAACACCAGAAGTTCCACGGGACGCCCGTCCAGGTCTTTCCGCCGCCCAGCGGGCCCGCAGATTCCCCGGAATGCCATGACTCGGCTGGTCGGCTGTCTGGCAGGCCGGGCGGCCACCTACTTCTTGAGCTTCTCCCAGGCGGGGTTGGCGGCGCTCAATGCGCCCGGGGTGGATGGGCAGCGGGCGGACCTGATCGGGTCGGAGCTGGACCCGCAGGCCTGAGCGGCGCATTGGACGCATGTCCTGAGGAACTTTGGGTCGTGCAGTCACCACACAAAGTTCCACAGGACGCCTGTCCAGCTCTTCGGGCCGCCAGGGTGGACCGGTTGATTCCGCAATCCCTTGGCTCGGAGCCTCACCGCAAGGTCACGTGAGCGCAGGCTTGCCACAATGGGGCCATGAGCCTGGTCTTCACCGCCCGTACCCTGCCCGCCGAGCGGATCGCCCTGGCCGGCCCGCTCCCGGTCACCGCCGATCCGCGCTTGGCGAGCGCGGACTTCACCGTCGACGAGCTGCTGGCCTTCCCCACCGACGCGAGCGAACTGCCGGCCGGGAGCAGCTGGCTACTGGCCGGGCAGCGCTCAATGGCGCGGCACGGCTCCAGCGCCCTGGACACCGAGATCACCGTCCGGCTGCTGCTGCCCGTCGGCTCCGACGAGGACCCGGAGGCCCTGCTCTCCCAGGCGATGATGCGGCTGGCCCTGGCGCTGGCAAGCCCGGAAACCGGGGTGCGCGACGAGCGCTACCTGGGCGTGCTGGCCTGAGTGGCGGGGCCGCTCACTGACCCGGCTGCCGCCAGCCCATCCCGGGGCCGATCCCCTGGGCACGCTGCCACTTCTCCATCTTCCGACGGTGCGAGGTGAGCAGCGCCCAGGCTCCCCAGCCGGGGAGCACGTTGAACAGGATCAGGCCCAGCAGCGAGCCAACGGAACGCGCCACATCATTGGGATGGATCAGCGTGACCGTTCCCTGACCCATCCGGCTCATCAGGCTGAGCACCCCGAGGATGGTCCAGACCAGCAGGATCCAACCGAAGACCACCTTGGTCTTGCTCTTCACCGGCGGCGGGGTGGTGGGCACCAGACCACCGGGCTGGCCGTAGCCGACGGGCAGGTTCTGGCCCGGGCCCTGCGGCGGCATCTGCCCCCAGGCCTGGGTCTGCGGCTCGGCCCACTGCTGCTGGGTCCCCGACGGGTAGGGCTGGTTGGGCTGCCCCCACTGCTGCCGGGTTCCATGGGGATCCGGTGCCTGCTGCGCCGGGTAGGGATTGTTCACCTGATGCGGGGCCTGGGGCCGGTTCGGATCCTGGGGCTGATGTGGGTCCTGGCTCATGGCCGCCATGGTAGGTGACACGGAGCCGGCAGACACGGGCCTCAACCGGCTCGGCCACCTGGCCACCCGGCACCCACCACCCTCGCCACACTCCGCCAGCGTGGTCATCACCGGATACACCATCCCCGGTGCCCACCACAACCTTCAGCACGCTCGGCCACCGTGGCCACCAACTCAGCCGAGGATCCCCACCTGGCGCCACAGGGCCACCGCGTCGGGCATCACGTCGATGTCCGGGTCGGCAATCATCTCCTCCAGCCGCTCCACGTCCAGCCAGCCGCCCCAGGCCACCTCGCTGGCCTGATGGGTGATCGGTCCATCCCAGCGCACCCGGTAGAGCCAGGCGTGCAGGTTCAGCCGCTCGTCGACAAAGTCGTACTCACCAAGGGATTCCAGCTCGACGCCGGCGACCCCCAACTCCTCGGCCAGCTCCCGTCGGGCGCAGTCGTCGGGCTCCTCACCGGCCGCAATCACGCCTCCGGCCGCAAAGTCGTAGTAGCCGGGGTAGACGTCCTTCAGCGCGGTCCGACGGTGAACGTAGACCTGCCCCGCGGAATTGGTGACCAGGATCCCGGTACCCCCGTGGCGCAGGTTCTCCCGTCGCATCACGGAGCGCGGCGCCTGCCCCACCGGGCGCGCCTGGTCGTCGTAGAGGGTCACCATCTCCTCGGCCATGCCCTCCAGCATTCCACCCGTCTCATGGGAATGCCCATTGGGGCAGCGGCGTTGCACCCGACGTAGCGTGAAGGCCGTCTCCTCCGAGGAGCGTCCGAGCCACGAGCTGTCCCCGACGAAGGATGAGGAAATGATTCGCAGGCCCAACCCGGCGCCCGAGGGCACGACTCCCCACTACTGCACCCCGGTGGACGACCCCCAGGTCTGGGACCGGATCCGGGAGGAGGCCGAATCGGATGCCGTGGCCGAGCCCGCCCTGGCCGGTTTCCTGAACACGGTGATCCTGGGCCACGAGACCTTGGCCGACTCCCTCAGCTACCTGCTGGCCGCCAAGCTGGCCAGCCAGACCGTGACCGCCCTGACCCTGCGGGACCTGCTGCAGCCCGTTTTCGCCGGCAGTGAGGAGATCCAGCAGGCGGTTCTGGCGGACCTGCAGGCCATCGTCACCCGGGACCCGGCCTGCCGCGGCTACTCCCAGCCGCTGCTCTACTTCAAGGGCTTCCACGCCATCCAGGCCCACCGGGTCTCCCACCACTACTGGGAGCAGGACCGCAAGGCGCTGGCCCTGTTCATGCAGAGCCGGATCTCCGAGGCCTTCGCCGTGGACATCCACCCCGGCGCCCGGCTGGGCAAGGGCCTGATGTTCGACCACGCCACCAGCGTCGTGATCGGTGAGACGGCCGTCGTCGAGGACGACTTCTCGATGCTGCACGAGGTGACCCTGGGCGGCACCGGCAAGGTGGGTGGCGATCGGCATCCCAAGATCGGGCGCGGCGTGATGATCGGCGCCGGCGCCAAGGTGCTGGGCAACATCCGGGTGGGCGAGGGGGCCAAGATCGGCTCCGGCTCCGTCGTGCTGCACGACGTCCCGCCGCACACCACGGTTGCGGGCGTGCCGGCCAAGGCCGTGGCCTACCCGCGCACCGCCCTTCCGGCACTGGACATGGACCAGTCGCTGGACGACGAGGAGCAGCCGTCGGGCGAGTAGGGGGGGGGCGCGCCCGAGGGTGGGTCCCGGTGTTCTTGAGACTCAGGGATTCAAGAATCAGGTCCGTAGCGGGTAGTCTTGCTCGCTGCGAGCACTGATGCTTGGCAAGGAAAGGAAACGATGCCCACGGGCCTTGGGAGCACTTCCGGCGACGCCAACAAGTCGCGCGACTCGCGAACCGCGGTGGACAAGGCATTTGCCCTGCTCGCCGCCTTCGATGGCGACCCCACGGTTGGCGTCGGCGTGAGCGAGCTGGCCCGCCGCGCCAGGCTCAGCAAGTCCACCGCCTTCCGCCTGCTGGGCATGCTGGAACGCAATGGCGCCGTGGAGCGCGATGCCAGCAACTACCGCCTGGGTCCGGCCCTGCAGGACCTGGCCAGTCCGATGCCGATGCCCGAGGTGGACCTGGTCCGGGACAGCCTGACGCCCTTCCTGGCCCACCTGTACGAGCGGACCCGTCAGACGGTGCACCTGGCCGTGCTGGACGGGCCGAATGTGGTCTTCCTGAACAAGCTGCACGGGCTGCAGTACGTCGCGATGCCCACCCGGATCGGCGCCCGGCTGCCTGCCTACTGCTCCGCCGCCGGAAAGGTGATGTTGGCGCACGACCCGCTGCTGGCCAACCAGGTGCTGGCCGGGGAGCTGACGGCCCTCACCCCGCACACCGTGACCAGCCCGGTGCGGCTGCGCGCGGAGCTGGAACGGATCCGGATGGAGGGCATCGCCTACAGCCGGGAGGAGCTCATGGTTGGCCTGGACAGCGTCGGCTGCGCGGTGACCTCGCCGTCGGGCGCCGCGGTGGCGGCCCTGTGCGTCTCCGGGCCCGTAAACCGGTTCAACCCGCGGACCCAGGCTCCCGTGCTGCGCCAGGTCTGCGGCGAGGCCTCCAAGGCCTACACCCTGCGGCTACGGGCCGCCCGTCGCGGCTGAGCCCGAGGGGCGACGGCCTCCCGGCCCCATACCATGACGGCGTCGCCACCAGCAATTCGACAGGTCTGACCTCTGGGTGATGTGGCCGTGGATCCCCGGGGCCGGTGTCCACTGGCTGGCGGGCCGGCTGTCGTCCTGGCACTCCCAGCGCATACGCTGCCCTCGAAACGTTCTGCCCGCCCCTTTCCGATGCCCCAGGAGTGATCCCATGAGCACCGACCGGCTTCTGCTGGAGTTCACGCTCAGCAAGTTCGACCAGCTCTTCGACCTGATTGGCCAGAGCGACGACGCGCTGGTGAACCGCAAGCCCGACGTCGAGGGCGCCAATTCCCTGTTCGCGATCGGCACCCATGTGCTCGGGATGATGCGCTACTGGAGCTGCACCGTGAACCGCGGGGTGGAGGTGGACCGGGACCGGGAGGCCGAGTTTGCGGCCACCGGCTCGATTGCCGAACTGCTGGCGCAGGCCGCGATGGTGCGCCAGCTCTTCGAGACCGACGTGCTGGCCGTGAACGGGCACTCCAAGCCGGCCAATCGCCCCGCGGACAAGGACGACGACTGGCTGGTCAGCTGCCACGGCGTGCTACTGCACGTCTTCGAGGAGATCTGCCAGCACCTGGGCCACGCCGAGGTCACCAAGGACCTGCTGGCCGAGCCCTTTCCCGCGCTGACCTGACCCCGGCCGGGACCCGAACCCGGCTGCCGCGGCAGCCGCCCCCGCGGCGGAGCTTTTCAGATCTTCTGTCCGGAACCCTTGACCTGACCCCCGAGTGTTTACGATAGTAAACATCAGGCGGGCGGTTCACCCGGTGAAAGGAGACAAGGATGAAGGTTCCCATGGTCAAGGTCACGACCCTCGCGGCGCTCGCCACCGCCGGGCTGCTCGCGACACCGGTGCTGGCGCACGCCGATGACGCCACGGATGCCAAGGACGCCAAGATCCTGCTGATGCTGGACGCGTCGGGCTCGATGAACCAGAAGGACCCGTCGGGCCTGACCAAGATCGAGGCAGCCAAGAAGGCGCTGACGGCCACCGTCGGCTCCATCCCCGAGCAGAGCCAGGTGGGCCTGCGGGTCTACGGCGCCACGGTCAACACCCCCAAGCCCACCAAGCAGTCCTGCACCGACACCCAGCTGGTGCACCCCGTCGCCGCGGTGGACAAGCCCGGCCTGGTCAAGGCGATCGGCTCCTTCAAGGCCGTCGGTGACACCCCGATCGCCTATTCCCTGGGGCAGGCCGCCAAGGATCTGGGCACCGACGGCAAGCGCCACATCATCCTGGTCTCCGATGGCGAGGAGTCCTGTTCCGCCGACCCGTGCGCCGAGGTGAAGAAGCTGGTCGGCCTGGGGATCGACCTGCAGGTGGACACCGTCGGGTTCGCGGTCAACCAGACGGCACGTCGGCAGCTGCAGTGCATCGCCCAGGCCTCCAACGGCAGTTACTACGACGCGAAGGACGCCGGCGCCCTGCAGTCGTCGCTGTCCAAGCTGTCCACCCGGGCCGCCCGATCCTTCACGCTGAGTGGCAAGCCCGTCACCGGCACGGCCGCGCCCCAGGAGGCGCCGCTGGTGGCACCCGGGCAGTACGTGGACCGGATGCCGACCAGCCCGAGCGCCACCGTCAAGCGCCACTACCGCCTGCAGCGCACGATTCCGGGCTCATCGATGCGCTTCAGCGTGCTGGGCCGCCCACCCATGCTCTCCAATGCCTACGAGTCGATTGATGCCCCGAAGATGACCACGCGGATGCTGCTGCCAACTGGGGCCGTGTGCAGCATGACGACCAGTACCTGGCTGGAATCCGGGGTGGCCATGACGCTGACCGGGCAGGCCTATGCAGACCCCCAGGACCCGAAGGCACAATTCCCGACGGAGGAGTCGAAGGCCTGCGCCGAGGCCACCGAGATGTACGCCGAGCTCACCTATCCGGCCGTCAAGTTCGGCCAGATCCCCATCGAGATCCGGGTGGCCGAGGAGGCGTCGCCGCTTGACCTGGCCTCGCTGCCCGACGGCGCCAAGGAGCTGCCCGAGCGCAATTCCAAGCCGTCGCCCGCCAAGGGCACGCCCGTCAAGGTCGATGGCGGCGCCGGATTCAGCAATGCGACGCCGGTGCAGCCGGGCACCTACCAGACCAATGTGGTGCCGGGCGAGACCGTCTACTTCAAGGTTCCGGTGGCCTACGGCCAGTCACTGCGCCACGCGCTGGACGGCATCGACGTGCTGGGGCGGCCGCAGTTCCAGGAGATGACCAATCTGGACGTCCTGACCATCCGTCAGACCACCTTTGCGCCCGACGGGACGCCCTTTACCCCGGGCTTCGACAACCGGCTGGTCATCGAAGCCAACGGGCAGCCGTCGAAGTTCTACCGGCCCGTCGCCGTGACTCCCGCCGTGAACTACCGCAATCGTTGGGACACCCCCGCCCCCTCCGGCGGGGGGCGCGGTTTCGCGCTGGCCGGCGACTACTACGTGGCGGTCTCGGTGGAGCGCTCACCGCGTTCGGCGCAGTTCGACGGCACCGACATCCCGGTGCGCTTCAGCATCGCCGTCGACGGTGAGGCGGCCGAGCCGCCGGCCACCGGGCCCCGCCCCACGGCCTCCGACGCCAGCCACACGCCGTCGGACACACCGGAGGCCAGCGCGTCGAGCACCCCCGAAGACACGTCGTCCCAGACGGCCAGCCAGGAACCGACCCAGCCGACCGACGACGGCAGCAAGGGCGACCCCAAGGCCATCGGTGGGGCCATGCTGGTACTCGCCGCACTGGCCGGTGGCGGCGCCTATCTGGTTCGCCGCCGACGCTGAGCCGGGTCATGGTGCGCCAAGCCCGCGCGGGCCGCGGGCCTGGGTGGGTCAGTCGGCCTGCCAGACGGTGCTGCCATCGCCCTGCCGGGTGCAGGTGACCGGCAGGCCGTCGGTGGTGGCGGTGTGCTCGCCCAGACTGCTGGCCTCACAGGGCTGACCCGCCCGCACCACCACGGGCCGCACCGTCACCCGTCCCGCCGCCGGTGTGCTCGCGGTGATCGTCGGTGCGCTCGACGCGGGGACGCTCGAGGCGGGGATGCTCGAGGCGGGAGCGTTCGAGGCGGGCGTGCTGCTGGCCGGGGCACTGCTGGCAGTCGTCGCCCGCGAGGAAGCGGCGGACGTGGTGGGCGGTGGCGGGGGCACCTCACCCGATCCCCGCCAGGGTTGCCAGAGCGCCAGTCCACCCGCCACGGCTGCGAGCACCGCCAGGCCCACCACCAGGTCGCTGGTGCGCCGGGCACCCAACTGGGGCTTCGCGGAGTGCTCGACGGCCGTTGGGGACGCCGGGGGTTCGCGCACGGTGGTGGCCGGGGCGCCCGGGAGGGGTCGGTCACCCACCTGGTCCAGCACCACCACCTCCCCGATCGCCTCGGGCCGCCACTGCAGCCCTGGGCTGGCGAGCAGCTCGGCGGCCTGCGCGGCCGTCGCGCGGTCCTCCGGGTCGGCGGCCACCAACCATTCGAGCGCGTCGTCCAACTCGGTCAGGCCGGTGCGCGGGCCGACGGCAGCCACGCGCTTGCGCGGGTCAAGCCCCGTCGCCAGGGTCAGCCCCACCTGGCCGACGGCGAACAGGTCGGCGGCCGGCGTGGGTTCCTGCCCGGCCAGGACCTCGGGCGCGAGGTAGCCGGGGGTCCCCGGAACGGCCCCGACGGTGGTCAGCGGCGGGTCGTCGGTGCGTCGGGCCAGGCCGAAGTCGGACAGGTAGAGGTGCGGGCGTCCACCGCCCGTTGGATCCAGCAACAGGTTGGCGGGCTTGACGTCGCGGTGCACGAAACCGGCGGCGTGCACCGCGTCCAGGGCGGCCAACAGTTGCCGCAGCAGTTCGGCCACCAGCAGCGAGGGCAGGGCGCCGAAGTCACCCACCAGGGTCTGGGCCGACCCACCGCGCACCAGGGGCATCGTGAACAGCACCCGGTCATCGGTGCCGGCCCAGCCGAGCGGCACCAGCACATGCGGGTGGTGGATACGCACCGACTGTTCCCGCATGAAACGCAGCAGGTCCACCGACTGCGACGAGCGCAGCACCTTGGCCGCCAGCACCTCGCCCCGGTGGGTGTCCACGATGCGCCACACGGCACCCATGCCGCCACTGTCCAGCAGGTCGAGCAGCTCATAGCGCCCGGCAAACAGCTCACCCATGGTGGCGGGCGGCACGACGCAGCAGCGTTGCCAGGGCCGGGGCCGTGGTGAGGCCGGCCAGCCGCTCGAGCTCTGCGGCATCGGCGCTGGCGGCCAGCAGGGCGGCCGGGTCTGTCATTCCGGTGTTAGTCAGGGTGGGATGGGTGTCGGCGATGCCCACCAGGCGTTGCTCCAGCTCTTCGGCGCTCAGCCCGTCGGCGATGCCGACCAGCTCGGCCAGGGCACCCAAGCGCTGCACCGCGGCGGGGTTGCCGATCTTCACCCGGGTACCGGCCACCAACAGCGAGAGCATCGGCGCGGACAGGCCCAGCACGGCGGCCACCCGTCGCTGCGACAGGCCGAGCGATTCCTGGACCCGAGCGGTGATGTCGGCAATGGGCTCGCCGTACAGGGCGCGTTGCTGCTCGCGGCCATCCTCACTCATGACTGTGACCCTAGACCACGCGGCCGGGCCCACCCGACGTCGGTGATGCCCCGGGATCGTCGTCCGGCAGACTGGGGCCATGACCACACCGCCCACGCCCCGCCCGCTGCTGATCGACATGGACGGCACCCTGGTGGATTCCACCGCCGTGGTGGAGCAGACCTGGACCGATTTCTGCGCCCGGCACGGCCTGGATCCCGCGGAGGTGATTGCCTACGCCCACGGCCGCCCCTCGACGGACACCACCCATCACTTCCTGGCCGACCCGGGGCTGGCCCAGCGGGAGAATGACCGGATCGTCGCCCACGAAACCCACGTCACCGAGGGCATCACCGCCATGCCCGGCGCGGTGGACTTCATCGCGGCGCTGCCCCGCGATACCTGGGCCCTGGTCACCTCCGCCAACCGGGAGCTGGCCACGAATCGGCTCGGGGTGGCCGGTATCCCGCTGCCCGACGCCTGTGTCTTCAGCGAGGACATCACCCGTGGCAAGCCGGATCCGCAGCCCTATCTGTTGGCGGCCGAGCGGCTCGGCGTCGAGATTGCCGACTGCGTGGTGCTGGAGGATTCCGACGCCGGCATCCGCTCCGGGATGGCCAGCGGCGCCACCACCGTCGTGGTCGGTGCGCTGGACCGGTTCGACGACCAACTGCTCCGGATCCCGGACTTCCACCGGGTCACGCCGGCGGTGCTGTTCGCCCGGCTGGCCAACCGCTGAGCTCAGCCGGAGGCCGGGTTGGCCCTGGCCACATCCGTGTGACCGAAGTCCTCGCCCTTGAACAGCAGGGGCTCCCCGGTGGCCTTGGCGGCGCCATAGGCCAGGCAGTCGCCGTAGTTCAACCGCGCCGGCGAACCGGACCGTCGGCCGTAGTGCGAATGCGCGTGCCGGGCCCAGCGCAGGTGCTCGGCATCCACGGCCAGGACCTCGATCCCCAGTTGCCGTAGGAAGTCATCCACCAGGGCGTCGTCGCCCGTCACCATGGCCAGTTCCAGAACGGATGCCGCCGACATCCGGAGCCTGGCCGCACCCAGAAGTGTCTCCTCCAGGGCTTCGGTGTCCGGCTCGCGACGCAGGATGGCCACCGCGGCCGAGGTGTCGACGATCATCGGGGCAGCCCCGTCTCGTCATAGAGATCCTGTTCCTCAAGCCATTCGGGGATGGCCGCGGCCCGCAGCTGCAGTGCCCGTAGCGCCCCCACCCGATCCGCGCGCCGCCGATTCTCCTCCCGGAGGGCATCCTCCAGAGCCTGTCGCACGGCGGCGGTCGCGCTGGTGCGGCGCAGCTCGGCCAGCTCCCGGGCCAGCTCATGGACCCGCGGGTCCTTGATGTTCATCGTCGCCATGACGAGATTCTACCCCAGAGGTAGAATCCGGTGGAGTGGGCAACCCCATCACCGGGAGACACTCGGGGTCACCACCGCCCCGTGGTCGCCCGGTCCAGGGACGCTTCGGGGGGCTCGCCCGACCCGGGCGGCCGCTCAGCCTGCCAACCCGTGGAAGGTGGGCGCCAGAGCGTCATAGAGGTCCCGGTGCACCGGGACCAGACGTTGGTAGCTCGTCGCCGCCCGGGAGGGCGCGGTCTCAGTCACGTCCTCGTCGCGGTGCAGCAGGGGTTCCAGCCGGTGATCCAGGCCGCTGGCCGCGGCCGCGCTCCGGGCTGCCGACCAGCAGGTGGCGTCGGTGTCACTGCCGGTGACGATGGTGGCGTCGAAGACGTCGGCGCAGATCTGCCGCCAGACCGGGCTGGTACCACCGCCACCCACCAGCCCCACCCGCCGCTGCCGGATCCCCAGCTGGTCGGCCACGTGCCGCAGGGCCAGCGCGACGCCGGTGAGGGCGGCAAGGTAGAAGTCCTCCGCCCGGGTGTTCTCCCCCGCCCCGACGAAGGCGCCCCGGAACCTGGCGTCGCGTACGGGCGCTCGCTCGCCGGACAGTCCGGGCAGGCACAGGGGCCGGGCGGCCAGTTCCTCCAGCCGCCCCGAAACCAGCCGGTCTGCCTCGGCGAAGCCCTTGCCCGGCAGGAAGTTCTGCAGTGCCCAGGCGGCGGTCTGGCCAGCGGACTGCACCGCGCCGATCCGCAGCCGGGTCTTCCAGCCCGGCATCACCAACCGGTGGATGGGCGACGGCGGCCCGCCATCGGCCGGGGTGACCGCCGCCAGCCAGCCGGTGGTTCCCAGACTGAGGTAGGCCTCCCCCGGTTCGCTGCCGATCAGCCCGTCGGTGGCGGCACCGGCATCGCCCAGGCCCAGCACCAGTGGGGTGCCGGCGCGCACGCCGAGTTCCGCGGCCGCGGCTTCGCTGACCTCGCCCACCAGGCCGTCGCCGGCCTGCTGGCCCACCAGCCGGGGCAGCGACCCCGGATCGGCGCCGGCGGCCGCCACGACGTCGTCGGCCCAACGCCGGGTGCGCACATCCAGCAGGCCGGTGGTGGAGGCGGTCAGCACGTCACAGGCGGGGTCACCGCCGGCCCGCCAGGCCAGGTAGCCACCGGCGCTGAGCAGCAGGTGGTCGGCGTTGCCCAAGGAGTCTGGCTCATGGTCGGCCAGCCAGGCGATCTTGGCCGCGACGTTGGAGGCGTCCTGCTCATTGCCGGTCTCCTCAGTCCAGTCAGGCAGGGCTTCCAACAGCCTCCGGTGCTGCTCGGTGGCGCGCAGGTCCGAGTACAGCAAGGCGGGCCGCACCGGCCGACGATCTGCCGCGTCGTCGGTGACGGGCACCAGGTCCTGCATCTGCCCGCCGATCCCCAGCACGGCAATCTGGTGGGCGACTCCGGTGTCACCCAGCGCCGTCGCCGTGGCCTGCCACCAGTCTTGTGGGTCCTGCTCCACCGCACCGGGCACCGGGCCGCTGACCGTGCGGTGACTCACGCTCCGACGGGCGACAACCGTGCCATCCGGCCGGGTGACCACGACCTTCACGGCCGAGGTGCCGACGTCAATGCCTGCTATCAGATTCATGGCGGTCCCTCCTGAGCTTTGCGCCAGCCTACGCAGGGAGTCGGCGGGCGAGCTCGCCCTCCGCAGCGGCTGACCCGGAACAAGGGCAGGGAGCCCGACGGGAGGGGCGGTACGCACAGGGTTATCCACAGGGAAGCGGCAACAGTGTGCGCAACTCTCCACCAGAGGCTCATCCTCGGCTTGACTCCACCGGCCATCCACAGCGGTGCATGAGCGTCCACACCCCCAAAGCCCGATTGACTAGGCCAGACTTGTCCACAGAGTTACTCACAGCTGTGGAATTCCGACCGTGTAATTATCCCCAGCAGTGGAAAACCCTGTGGACAACTCTCTGGTTGAGCTTGAGGTTCCGGTTTGACTAGGCCAAATGCGGCACCTGACTTTCCCCAGCACGCAACGGCAAGCCACTTAGACCCATGGCGTGTGGCGGCATATCGTGGACACACCCCCCCGCGACCGGTGAGGTACATCGGTGTCGGGCAGACGAAGGACCCACTCCCGTGCTACTCACCACCCAGTTCGCCGTCGACCTGTTGGTCTGGCTCGCCTCCGCGGTCACCATGGGCGCCTGGACCACCGCCGCCTTCATCCGGCCCGCCGACGGCAAGTACCGGCTGCGGCTGGACGGCAGCCGGCTGCTTCCGCTCGCCCGGCTGTCCGCGATTGCCGGAGCGGCCGCCTGCCTGCTGATGGCCAACCTGACCAATGTCCGCGGCTACGGCCATGGCGAGTCCCTGGCCTGGTGCCTGGCCGCGGGCCTCGGCCTGGCCAGCGTGGTCTTCACCGCCATCAAGGCCTGGGAGAGCGCGCTCTATGCCCTGGCGCTGCAGGCCATCGCCCTGGTGGCGCCGATTGCCGCCACCGAGAACCTTGTCGCCCGCAATCACGACGTCGCCGGCGACGCCCGGATGATCGCCGCCGTCGCCTTCACCGTCCTGGCCGGCACCTGGGCCTGCCGCCTGTTCCTGACCGCGGATGACGCGGGCAGCAAGCTGGTCTGCGCCCGAATGCGCTTCCTGTCCGTGGTGGCCGCCGCCGTGGTGGTGGTTTCTGACCTGGCGACGGTGTGGGCACAGGGCGGCCAGCTGGACACTGACGCGCGGTGGCACCTGGCCCGGGCCGGCGCCGCCGTCATGATCGCCGGGCTGGCCTTCACCTCGTCCGCGGCCGGAGCCCTGGCCGCGACGGTGGTGGGGCTGCTGGGCCAGTTCGCCGCTGCCAATGCCTTCCGCACCCAACCGTCGACGGCCGGCGAGGCGCTGCCCACCGACGTGCAGCGGCTGGGCTACTCAGTGGCCGAATGGCCCACGCTGGTGAACCTGGTGACCAACTGGCGGATCAACCTGTTCTTCCTGGGGCTCTCGGTGGTGGCGGTCACCGTCTACCTCTACCTGGTGGCCCAGCTCAAGAAGCGTGGCGACCACTGGCCGGCCGGCCGGACCGCGGCCTGGCTCATCGGCTGGGCGACGGTGGTCTTCGTCACCAGCTCCGGCATCGGCCGCTACGCCCCGGCGGTCTTCAGCGTGCACATGCTGCTGAACCTCTCGCTGAACATGTTGTGCGCCATGATCTTGGTGCTGGGCGGCTTCATCACCCTGCTGCTGCGGGCCACCCCGGCCCGTCGTCGCACCGAGCCGGCCGGCCTGCGGGAGTGGCTGACCGCCAGCATGCATTCGCGCTACCTGGCCTTCATGTACAACCCGATCATCGCGCTGGTCTTCATGACCGGCACCTACTACGTCTTCTACCTCTCGGGCCTGTTCACCGCCAGCCTGCACCTGCACTGGCTGCACCAGTTCTTCTACCTGCACTTCCTGGTCAGCGGCTACATCTTCTACGGCCTGATCATCGGGGTGGACCAGCCGCCGCACCCGCTGCCGCACATCGGCAAGCTGGGCCTGATCATCGGCGCCATGCCCTTCCACGCCTTCTTCGGCGTGATCCTGATGGCCAAGACCACCCTCTACGGCGAGGCCTTCCTGAAGAGCCTCGGGCACGCCTGGATGGAGGCCCGCGGCCTGCAGCACGACCAGTGGGTGGGTGGCACCATCGCCTGGGCCGGCGGCGAGTTCCCCCTGGTGATCGCCCTGATTGCGCTGCTCACCCAGTGGCAGCGGCAGGATCGCAAGGAGTCCACCCGTTTTGACCGGCACGTCGATGCCGGCACCGACGACTCCTACGACGCCTACAACCAAATGCTGGCCCAGCTGGCCGAGCGGGACCGTCAGGGCTGAACCCGGCCAGTCCCCGGTGGCCCTGCTCGCCGACGGGTCACCCTGCTCGCCCACGGGTCACCCTGCTCGCCCACGGGTCACCCTGCTCGTCGACGAATGACCTTGCGCGTCCAACCGTCGCCCTCCGAGCGAAATAACCATCACAGGGCAACCGTCCAACCAGCAGGGCAACCGTCCAACCAGCAGGGTGAGCCCCGGGGCTACCCCAGTGCGGCGTACTGCGGCCCGTAGACCTGCAGGCAGTGCTCGAAGCTGACCGGCTTGCTGCCTTCAATGGCGGCCACCAACCGGACTAGGTAGAACTCCCAGCCGGCACCCAGGTCCGCCAGCGGCACGTCGGCCGGGATCCGGTCATGCCGCAGCGTGACCGCCGACCCGGCGGGCCGTGCCTCGACGGTCAGGGTCAACGGCCAGTCGAAGGGCGCCGGAGCGGCGGAGACCAGCGCCAGCCGGTACGGCGGCTCGCAGGCCTCGATCCGCATCGCCGACTCCTGGTCACCGCCCTCCTCCTCGGTCATGGTGACCAGGATCTCGTCCCCGACGGCCGGGGTGCTGCCGTCGGCGGTGCGCCACGGCCCGTACCACTGCTGGGTCCGCTCGGGCTCGGTGAGCCACCGCCACAGCTCATCGACGGTGATGGCCAGTTCACGAGTGAGCAGCATTGCGCGCTCGGGGGCGACGCCCTCCAGGCGTCCATGCAGGGTCTCCATCAGGCCACTGTCCCACAGCCGGCCGGTTCAGGGCCGTTCACACGGGGCCATGGCGCCCGGCACCACCCGGAAGAGTGGGTGGGGCGGCGGGGCCGCCTGGGGCAACGACTCAAGCAGATGCGGATTGCGGGTCTGGAGCTTTCCCCGCAGGTGCGCCAGCTCGTGCGCGAGTTGCCCGTCGGTGACGATGAGCTGCCCCGCCCACGCGGGCAGGTCATCCAGCCTCGTCCGGTCGAAGTGGTGGCCACGATGGTCGGCCTCATCGGCAACGGCCTGGAGATAGGCGACCACCGCCGCGCGCGGTTCCGGGCACTCTCGGAACCGCTCCAGCTGCGGGTGGTGCCGGTAGCCCCGGGTGCGGCCGGCCAATACCGCCTGGGCCAGTAGACCCTCGCGCCACAACGCCACCAGACCCTGCCGGTCCAGCAGCGACGGGTGCAGCGACCACAACCTCATGTCTTCCTCCTATCCCTGATTCTTCCAGAACAGGATGATTTCTTCCTAGACTGGTCTCATGCCCATCAACATCAAGGATCCAGGCACCGACGAGTTGGCGCGCCGGCTCGCGGATCGGACGGGCGAGAGCATCACCGTCGCCGTGCGCACCGCGATGCAGGAGCGAATGGACCGGCTGGAGGGGCGGCAACACCGCACGCTTGATGAGCTCCACGCCTACATCGAGCGCGGGCGGGCCCGTCGAATGCTCGACGCCCGCAGCGCGGAGGAGATCATCGGCTGGGACCAGGACGGGATGCCGCAGTGATCATCGACTCCTCCGCTCTGGTCAGCATCCTGACCGGCGAGCCCACCGCGGAGCGCCTCCTGGACGCAATCCAGCAGGCCGATCGGCTGGCCATCAGCGCCGCCACCCTGGTGGAGACCTCCATCGTGCTGGAGGCCAAGCAGGGGCGCGATGCCGTCGACGACCTGCACCAGCTGCTGGCGGACCTGGATTGTGAGGTCACGGCCTTCGACGAGGAGCAGGCCTTGCTGGCCGCCCAGGCGTGGCGGCGCTTCGGCAAGGGGCGCCACCCGGCAGCCTTGAACCTGGGCGACTGCTATTCCTATGCCTGCGCCAAGGGCTCCCGGGAGAGCCTGCTGTTCGTCGGCGAGGACTTCTCGCAGACGGACATCAGGGCCGCCATCTGGGATGGCGAGCCGACCCAGCGCGACTAGGCTGGTTGGGAACGTCCGTGCACCGGCCGTGGACAGCAGGAGGAGAACCGTGAGCGCACCCGTCCAGAGCCGACGTGAGGGCGCTTCCGGCACGGACAAGCAGCTGGAGCTGGACATCTCCGGCATGACCTGCGCCGCCTGCGCCAACCGGATCGAGCGCAAGCTGAACAAGCTGGACGGCGTCACCGCCATGGTGAACCTGGCCACCGAGCGCGCCCTGGTGCAGGGGCTCGGGACCTCGGCCGACGACGTCGCGCTGGCGATCTCCACCGTGGAGAAGGCCGGCTACGGCGCCGCGCTGCACGACGACGAGGACGACACCTGGACCCAGCGGGCCGCGGCCGAGCGCACCTCGTCGCTGCGCCGCCGGATGGGCGTCGCGGGGCTGTTGAGCATCCCGTTGATGTCACTCACCCTGCAGCTGGCCCTGGTGCCCAGCGTCCGCTTCCCCGGCTGGCAGCTGGTGTGCGTGCTGCTGGCGCTCCCGATCGTCACCTGGTGCGCCTGGCCCTTCCACCGCGCGACCTTGCGCGGCATCCAGCATCGCTCACTCAGCATGGACACCCTGATCTCGCTGGGAGCCTCCGTGAGCTTCCTGTGGGCCCTGTGGACACTGAAGTACCCGGCCACCGATGCGGGCTACTGGCTGGGCTTCGGCCGGACCCCGGCCGGGGCCGACGCGGTCTACCTGGACGTCGCGGCCGGCATGGTCACCTTCCAGCTGGCAGGGCGCTACTTCGAGTCCCGGGCTCGACGCCGCGCCGGAGAGGTGCTGCACGCGCTGGGCAACCTGGCCGCCAAGCAGGCCCGGCGGCTGCTGCCCGACGGCTCGGTGGAGATGATCCCCGCCGAGCAGCTGCGGCGCGGAGACTCCTACGTCGTGCTGCCCGGGGAGCGTTTCGTCGCCGACGGCAGCATCACCGACGGCTCCTCCACCATCGACACCTCCGCCATGACCGGCGAGTCCGTGCCCGTCGAGGCCACGGTGGGCGAGGCGGTGCTGGGGGGCACGACGAACCTCACCGGACGGCTGGTGGTGACGGCCGAGGCCGTGGGCGCCCGGACCCGGCTGGCCCAGATGGCGGCCATCGCCGACGAGGCCCAGCGACGCAAGTCCCGGGTGCAGAAGATGGCGGACAAGGTCACCCAGTACTTCGTGCCGACGGTGATCGTGCTGGCCATCCTGGTGGGCCTGGCCTGGTTCCTGGCGACGGGGTCCGGGGCGCGCGCCCTGGCCAATGGCGTGGCCGTGCTGATCATCGCCTGCCCGTGTGCGCTGGGTCTGGCGACGCCGACGGCCCTGATGGTGGGTGTCGGGCGGGCCGGCCAGCTGGGCATCCTGGTCAAGGGACAGGACGCCCTGGAGTCGTCCGGCAAGATCGACACGGTCGTGCTGGACAAGACCGGCACCCTGACCACCGGCCGGATGGCGGTCACCGACGTCGTGCCCGCCCCCGGGCTGACCCCCAGCGACGTGTTGGTCCCCGCCGCCGCCGTCGAGCGCAATTCGGAACACCCGATCGCCCGCGCCATCGTGACGGTGGCCGAGGACCTGGCCGCCCTGTCCCATGAGTCTGCCGCGACTGCGACGGCCGAGCCTGGCCCCACAACATCTGAGCCCGCCGAAGGGACCAGCCGCGGGAACTCGACCACGACGGCCGTGCCGGTCGAGGCCCGCACCTCAGGGCCGACGGTCACCAACTTCCGCGCCCTGCCCGGCTGGGGCGCCCGCGCCCTGGTGGACGGCCGGGAGTGCCTCGTCGGGCGTCTGGACGCCATCTCCACCCCGGCACCTGCGCCCGAGCCTCACCTCGCGACCCCCGAGCCCGTCGACGGGCCCCCCGCGTCCCACGAGTCCGTGGAGGAGTGGGCCGTCAACGCCATCGCCTCCGCCGAGGCGAATGGCGCCGTCGCGGTGGCGGTACGGCTGGAGGGGCGGCTGCTGGGCGTGGTCACCATGGCGGACCAGGTCAAGCCGAGCGCCCGGACCGCCGTCGAGAAGCTGCGGGAACTGGGCCTGCGCACGGTGCTGCTGACGGGTGATTCGGAATTGGTGGCCAACCACGTCGCCGGCCAGCTGGGGATCGACGAGGTGCGCGCCCGGGTGCTGCCGGACCAGAAATCCGCCGCCGTGCAGCAGCTGCGCGACGAGGGTCGCACTGTGGCCATGGTGGGCGACGGGATCAACGACTCCGCGGCGCTGGCGACGTCGAACCTGGGGATCGCCATGGGCCAGGGCACCGAGATCGCCATGAAGAGCGCGGACATCATCATCGTCCGCGATGACCTGCGGACCTTGGTGGACGCCATCCAGCTCAGCCGTCGGACCATCTCCACCATCAAGATGAACCTGGTCTGGGCCTTCGGCTACAACGTCGCCGCCATCCCGATTGCCGCGGCCGGTCTGTTGAACCCCCTGATCGCCGCTGCGGCGATGGCGATGAGCTCGGTGCTGGTGGTCTCCAATTCCCTCCGCCTACGCACCTACGAGCCGATGGACTGAATCCCTTCACGGATCTCGTGTAGCACGAGTATCGTGGAGGCATGGCAAACCTCACCATCTCCGTGCACCCAGATGTCCTGCGTCGGGCGCGAATCAAGGCGCTGCAACGCGACGAGTCCGTCAACGCCTGGCTGGCCCGCCAGTTGGAGGTCTACGCCGGCGATGATGCGGCCGACGCCATGTCAGACCTGCTCGTGATGGCCAGGAGCAGAACAGCCGCCGCTGGCGAGGAACCCTACGTGTGGCGACGCGAGGACGGCCTCCGGTGACGGCATTCTGCGACACGAACGTCCTCGTGTATGCCTTCGATCCCACGAATGAGAAGAAACAGGAAACCGCACTCCAACTCCTGTCGGACCATCGAGACCTGGTGATCAGCACCCAGATCATGCTCGAGTGGTTCAACATCGTGACCCGCAAACTACGACCCCCCATGCTCCACGCGGAGGCTGCGCTCGCTTTGGAGAGCTTCGGACGGCTCCGCGTGATGTCGACCCATCCGGAGAATGTGATGGCGGCCGCTGCTCTGGCCGGGAGCGAACAGTTGTCGCTGTGGGACGCGATGGTGGTGGAGGCCGCCGCCCGGGCGGGCTGCACGACCTTGCTCACGGAGGACCTCAACGCCGGTCAGACGATCCACGGCGTGACCATCGTCAACCCCTTTGCCTGAACCGGCACGTCACGGATGGGGGGCTGCACGACCTGGCCCCTCCCAGCACAACAGCAGCAGGACCCGCACCGAAGAATCGGTGCGGGTCCTGCTGTGCTGTGTCAGATCAGCCCCGAGGGGCGGAAATCACTTGGCAGCGACGGCCACGGTGATGTGGGCGGTCACGGCGTCGTGCAGCTTGATGCCGACGGTGTGGTTGCCGGCGAGCTTGATCGGCTTGGCGATCTGGACGGCGCGCTTGTCGACGGCGGGGCCGCCGACAGCCTTGATCGCCTTGGTGATGTCACCGGCGGTCACGGAGCCGAAGAGCTTGCCCTCGGCGCTGGCGGCCTGGGCCTCGTAGGTGACCTCGAGGGCCTCCAGCTGGGCCTTGACCTCGTTGGCGTGCTCGATGCCACGGATCTCGCGAGCGTCACGAGCGCGCTTGATGCCCTCGATCTGCTTCTCGGCGCCACGGGTCCAGCGGATCGCCTTGCCCTGGGGCATCAGGAAGTTGCGGCCGTAGCCGTCCTTGACCTCGACGACGTCGCCGGCAATGCCGAGCTTCTCGACGGGGGCGGTGAGAATGAGCTTCATCTCAGACTCCTTTCTCAGCGCGCGGTGGACGCGTAGGGCAGCAGGGCGAGTTCGCGAGCGTTCTTGATCGCGATCGCGACCTTGCGCTGGTCCTGGACCGAGAGGCCCGTGACCCGGCGCGCACGGATCTTCCCGCGCTCGGAGATGAACTTCCGCAGGGTAGCGGCGTCCTTGTAGTCGACGTTGTCGATGCGGACCGACTTCATCGGAACGATCTTCTTCTTGTTCACAGGCTTGCGCTGTGGACCGGCCATTGTGGTGCTCCTTGTCTGCGGGATGATCCCGCGAGCCCGGCTTTCGCCGGAATGTGCCTTCCCAGAGGGAATGGTGTTCTTGGGTACTGAGTGGATTCTGGATCAGCGGGCCCGGCAACAGGGCCCGGACTGTCAGAAGGGAGGCTCGTCGCTCTGGGCGCTTGCCCAGGGGTCGACGCCGCCGCCCCGGTTGTCTCCACCCTGGCCCTGGGGTGCGGACTGCCAACCGGTACCGGCATTGCCGCCACCCTGGTTGTTCCAGCCCTGATTTCCACCGGCCGCCGGCGCGGGAGCGCCGCCGCCCTGGTTGAAACCGCCACCCTGGTTGCCACCCTGCCAGTTGCCACCGGAATTGCCCCCCGACGTGCGGGTGACCTTCGCGGTGGCGTACCGCAGGGAGGGACCAATCTCGTCGACCTCAACCTCGAAGACGGTGCGCTTCTCACCCTCACGGGTTTCATAGCTGCGGCTCTTCAGCCGGCCCTGAACGACGACGCGCATCCCCTTGGTGAGGGACTCGGCGACGTTCTCGGCGGCCTGGCGCCACACCGAACAGTTGAGGAACATGGCCTCGCCGTCACGCCACTCATTGGACTGACGGTCGAACTGGCGCGGCGTCGACGCGACGGTGAAGTTCGCGACGGCGGCACCCGAGGGGGTGAAGCGCAGTTCGGGGTCGGCGGTGAGGTTGCCGACGAGGGTGATGGGAGTTTCGCCTGCCATGTTGGTCTCCGTTGGATCGGACGTGAGGACTGTTGGGGATCACGCTGCCAGAGGGCTCTGACAGTTTTTCATCCCGCAGCGGTCCAGTGAATGCCCAGGTGTTGTCTGGTTGTTGTCCGGATGTTGTCCGGGCAACGGTTCACCGAGCGTGGGCTCAGTGAGCGTCCGGACGCATCACCTTGGTGCGCATGATCTGCTCGTCGATCGTCATCAGACGATCCATTTCCTTCACGGCGACCGGCTCAGCGGTCACGTTCAGGACGACGTAGATGCCTTCCGGCTTCTTGCGGATCTCGTAGGCGAGGCGACGCTTGCCCCACACATCGATGTTGTCGACGGTGCCACCGGCCTCGGTGACGGTCTTCAGGTGCTTGTCCATCAGGGGAGAAACCTGACGCTCGTCGACGTCGGGGTCAATGATGACCACAATCTCGTACTTGCGCATACGCGTACTCCACCTCCTCTGGTCTCAACGGCCATGGGTCGGTCCCATGGCAGGAGGGCGTTTGCCTTGGACACCCACATCGGGCGCGGGTGTCCAAGGAACAACTCTACCGGCTCACTCGCCAGCCACCCAATCGAGATCCACTGATTCAGCGCTTGTTCCGCGGCGGGCCGGGCAGCAGGAACTGGCCCGACTCCTTCCAGGCGATCAGGCCTCCCTGCACGAACTGGGCCGTCATGCCCTGCTTCTCCACCAGCTTCACGGCGTGGCCGGAGCGCAGGCCGGTGTCGCAGATCAACAGGATGGGCTTGTCCGGCTCGGCGAAGGGGTCGCCCTCGTAGACCGCGTCCATCACATTCTCGGCCAGCGCCTTGACGTCCACCAACCGGGACCCAGGGACGTGACCGGCCTCGTACTCGCCCAGCCCACGCACGTCGCACAGCACGCTGCCCTTGGCCATCAGCGTCAGCGCCTCGTCGACACTGATCCCGCCCTCGGGGGTCATCTTGTTGATCAGTCGGTCACGCAGTCCCATGGGGACCATCCCACCACATCGCTCAGCCCGCCTGTCGGTTCCTTGCCGTAGCGGACCTCGCGACGGAAGGATTGTTGGGTGACCTTCCCCCTGCTGCCACAGCCCGCCAGCGTCGAGCCCGCCGCGGGCCATTTCCTGCTGAATCCCCGTGTCACCGTCGACGCCACGCCCCAGCAGTCCCGCGTCGTGGGTGCGCTACTCGGCGTCGTCGCGCTGCCCAGCACAGACGCCCATCTCACCGTCCGGCTGGACGATTCCCTGCCCACGGAGGGCTACCAGCTGACCGTCACCCCGGAGCGCGTCACCATCCTGGTGGGCACCGACGCCGCCCTGCCCTGGGCGCTGCAGACCCTGCGCCAGCTGATGCCCGACGAGGTTTTCGGCGCCCCGGTGATCACCCCGCAGCCGGTGCCGTGCTGCACCATCACCGATTCCCCGCGCTTCGGCTGGCGCGGCGGGATGATCGACGTCGCCCGGCACTTCCTGCCCTTCGCGGACCTGCTGCGCCTGGTGGACCAGCTGGCCGCGCACAAGTTCAACCGGCTGCACCTCCATCTGGCCGATGACCAGGGCTGGCGCTTCGAATCGCTGAAGTACCCGGAACTGACCCGGGTCGGCGCCTGCCGGCCGGAGACGCTGCATCCCTACCACGGCACGGATCGCACACCCCACGGTGGCTACTACAGCCAGGCCCAGCTGCGTCGCCTGGTCAGCCATGCCGCCAGCCGCGGGATCACCGTCGTCCCGGAGCTGGACTTCCCCGGGCACGCCTCCGCGGCGCTGGCCGCCTATCCACAGCACGGTGTCGAGGGCTTCGCCGTTGGCCACCCGGCCACGGGTTTCGGGGTGCTGGAGAATGTGCTCAACCTGGACGATGACTGCCTCGCCTTCGTCTTCGACCTTTTCGACGAGCTGCTCGACGTCTTCCCCTCGCAGTGGATCCACATCGGCGGCGATGAGGTGCCGCGCACCCAGTGGCGGGAAAGTGAAGCCTCCCAGCAGCGGGCCGCCCAGCTGGGGCTGACCTCGGTGGAGGAACTGCAGCCGTGGTTCACCCGCCAGCTGGTGAACCACCTGCGCGCCCGGGGGCGCACCCCGATCGGCTGGGATGAGGTTGCCGACGACGGCCCGGTCGCGGGACTGGTCTGTCACGCCTGGCGCAGCGCCGACAAGGCGCTTCCCAGCGCCCGGGCGGGTGGTGAGGTGATCGTCGCCCCGGTGCAGGGAACCTATCTGGACTACTACCCCAGCGACCTACCCACCGAACAGTGGTGCATCGGCGGGCCGACCCCCACCCGGACGGTCTACGAATTCAACCCCACCGATGGTTTCGAGGACGTCGCGGACCGGGTGATCGGCACCCAGTTCCAGCTGTGGACCGAGTACGTGGCCAGCATGAGCCGGGTGGAGTACCTGATCTGGCCGCGGGCCTGCGCGTTGGGCGAGGTGGCCTGGAGTACCCCGGAGGGTCGCAGCTGGGACGAGTTCTCCACCCGCCTGGCGGCCCACACCCGGCGGCTGGATGCCGCGGGGATCAACCACCGCCCCCAAGAGGGGCCCCTGCCGTGGCAGCGCGGGGGCCACGGCAGACAGTCCCGCGGCCCCCACCAGAACTGAGCATCCCGCCTGCCCCGACGTGGGGTCTCGCCCGGCGGTCCTGGGCATTGGTCTTTGCTCCCGTTCGAGCCAACCCTTGAGCAATCTGCCCAACCACGGTTGTCTTGGAATCACACAAGGAAGGGATGCCACAATGCCTGAGCCGCTCAAGGTCGCCATGGTGGGTGACATTGCCGAGGATGAAGCACTGGTGGTGGACGCCGCCACCAATGGCACCGGCGAGGACATCGCGGTGATCTTCTCCGACGGCAAGTACCGCGCCATCTCGGACATCTGCACCCACGAGTACGCCTCGTTGGCCGACGGCTGGATCGAGGGCGACGAGGTGGAGTGCCCGCTGCACGCCGCCCGCTTCCACCTGGACACCGGCGCCGCACTCTGCCTGCCGGCCACGGTGGCGGTGAAGACCTACCGGACCGAAGTCCGGGGCGACGAGATCTGGCTGCACCCGAGTGAGGCGGCCCAGGGAGCCCCCGAGCCCAGCTGAGAGCGGGGATCATCCGTCGGTGATCCCCCGGGCAGCACCGGCTGCCCGCCCGAAGCGCGCGCCAGCCACGGCAGGCAAACATCGTTCGTCGAACGACCCTTCAAATTTGTCAGTGCCACGGGTTAGCGTGTTGACCACCTCGGGGCATCGGTGCTCCGGGTGGTGCGCGGCCCCACTCCGCGCGCGGAGCACAGGAGAACACCGTGGTTCACACACTCTGGCGTCGGACGAGCGCCGTCCTGGCCTCGGCTCTGGCGTTGACGTTCCTGGGGACGCAACCTCCCCGGGCCGTCGCGGCGGAACGCACCGCCACCCTGGTCGGCAGCCTGCAGGATGAACTGGGATGCTCGTCGGACTGGCAGCCCACCTGCGAGAACACCCAATTGCAGAAGGAAGCCAACAGCACCGTCCACTCCCGCACGCTGAAGATCCCGGCCGGCACCTGGGAGTACAAGGTGGCGATCAACCAGGCCTGGGACGAGGCCTATGGCGACGGCGACGGCAATGCGACGCTGGTGCTGGCCGGCCCGGCCGAGGTGAAGGTCAGCTATGACGACCAGACCCACCAGATCGGCCTGACCCCCACCACGCTGGCCGGCGGGGTCAGCGACGCGGACAAGGGGCTGGCCAAGGACTCGTTGCGCCAGGCGGTGACCAAGGAGCGGTTCTACTTCCTGATGGCCGATCGCTTTGCCAATGGGGACCACAAGAATGACACCGGCGGCATCTCCGGCACCCGGCTGGAGCACGGCTTCGACCCCACTGACAAGGGCTTCTACCACGGTGGCGATCTCAAGGGCGTGATCAACAAGCTGGACTACATCAAGGGTCTGGGCACCACCGCCATCTGGCTCACCCCGTCGTTCAAGAACCGTCCGGTGCAGGGCCAGGGCAAGGACGCCTCGGCCGGTTACCACGGCTACTGGATCACCGACTTCACCCAGATCGATCCGCACCTAGGCACCAATGCGGAGATGAAGCAGCTGGTCAACCAGGCGCACGCCAAGGGGATGAAGGTCTACTTCGACATCATCACCAACCACACCGCCGACGTGATCAGCAATGCCCAGAACAAGTACGACTATGTCAGCAAGCAGGCGGCGCCCTACAAGGACGCCTCCGGCAAGGTCTTCGACGATGCCGCCTACGCCGGCAAGCCGGACTTCCCGACGCTGGACGCGGCCACCAGCTTCCCCTACACCCCGGTGATCGCGGAGGCGGACAAGAACCTCAAGGTGCCGGCCTGGCTGAATGACCCGGCGATGTACCACAACCGCGGTGACTCCACCTATGCCGGCGAGTCCAGCACCTATGGCGACTTCTCCGGTCTGGATGACCTGTTCACGGAGCGCCCCGAGGTGATCAAGGGCATGACCGACGTCTACAAGACGTGGGCCGGCTTCGGGATCGACGGTTTCCGGATCGACACCGTGAAGCATGTGAACACGCCCTTCTGGAGCGAGTTCAGCCCGGCCATCACCCAGGCCGCCACGGATGCGGGCACCAAGGACTTCTTCATGTTCGGCGAGGTCTACGACTCGGATCCGAAGGTGCAGAGCACCTACACCACCGCCGGCAAGCTGCCCGCCACCCTGGACTTCGGCTTCCAGGGCGCCGCGGTGAACGCCGTCCAGGGCAAGGCCACCACCAGCCTGCGGGACTTCTTCGTCAGCGACGACTGGTACACCGACACCGACTCGAATGCCTACCAACTGCCCACCTTCCTGGGCAATCACGACATGGGACGCATCGGCATGATGCTGTCCAAGGCGGGCTACTCTGGCGACGAGTTGCTCAAGCGCACCCAGCTGGCCAACTCGTTGATGTACCTGACCCGGGGCAACCCGATCACCTACTACGGCGACGAGCAGGGCTTCATCGGCGCCGGCGGGGACAAGGACGCCCGGCAGGACATGTTCGGCAGCAAGACCGCGCAGTACCAGGCCGAGTCCCTGGTGGGCGGCGGCACCATGGGCAGCGGTGAGCACTTCTCCACCAGCGCCCCGCTGTACCG
Organism: Luteococcus sp. H101; assembly: GCF_038433155.1. Classification (NCBI taxonomy): domain Bacteria; kingdom Bacillati; phylum Actinomycetota; class Actinomycetes; order Propionibacteriales; family Propionibacteriaceae; genus Luteococcus; species Luteococcus sp. H101. The sequence continues at coordinate 62,732 of NZ_JBCDMW010000034.1, read as the reverse complement.
GCAGATCGCCCAGCTGGCGACGCTGCGGCAGAACCATCCCGCCTTGGCCGACGGCGCCCAGATCCACCGCTACGCCTCCTCGGCGGCCGGGATCTACGCCTTCAGCCGGATCGACCGGGCCACCGGCACCGAGTACGTCGTCGCGGTGAACAATGCCACCAAGCCCGCCTCGGCCAGCTTCCAGACCTACCTGCCCAATGGCCGGTTCGCACCGCTGCACGGCACCACCGCCACCCTGAAGGCCGGCAAGGACAGCCGCGTCAGCGTCACCGTTCCCGCACTGTCGGTGAGCGTCTGGAAGGCCAAGAGCCCGCTGCGGGACCGAGAGAATGCGCCGGCGGTGCAGTTCAAGGCCCCCACCGCGGGTGCCGTGATCGGCAACGGCCGCACCGAGGTCAGCGCGTCGGTGCCGGAGAACACCTTCGCCCAGGTGAGTTTCGCCTGGCGTCCGGTGGGCGCCGCCGACTTCCAGCCGCTGGGTACCGACGACAATGCCCCCTACCGGGTCTTCGCCGACACCTCGTCGCTGCCCAAGGGCCAGTTGGTGGAGTACCGGGCCGTCGTCAAGGACTCCTCGGGCAATGTGAACGCCACCAGCACCTACGCCCAGGTGGGCACCCCGAAGCCGGCCAGCACGGGCGGCGAGAGCAATGTTGGCCCGGTCACCCAGCCCGACGCCGTCAGCGTCCCCGGATCACACAACAGTGAGATGGGCTGCGCCGCGGACTGGTCCCCGGACTGCGACAAGGCCCAGCTGGCCCTGGACGCACAGGACAAGATCTGGAAGGGAACCTTCCCGATCCCTGCCGGCGAGTACGCCTACAAGGCGGCCCTCAACAAGTCCTGGGATGAGAACTACGGCGCTGGTGGCGGCGCGGGTGGCGCCAACATCACCTACAACTCCCCCGGCACCGTGACCTTCTACTACGACCACGCCCGGCACTACGTCACCAGCGATGCGCAGGGCCCCATCGTCACCGCCCCCGGCTCCTTCCAGACCAAGCTGGGCTGCGCCGCGGACTGGACCCCCGGCTGCATGCAGCCCTGGCTCACCGACCCCGACGGTGACGGCGTCTACACCTGGAGCTCGGCGGCTATCCCGGCCGGCAACTACGAGTTCAAGATCGCCGAGGGACTGTCCTGGGACAAGAACTACGGCGACGGCGGCACCGCGGGTGGCAACAACATCACCATGACGGTTCCGGCCGACGGCACCGTGATGACCATCAGCTATGACTCGGCCACCCACAAGACGACGGTGAGCTCGGCCAAGGCCGGCGCCGCACCGGACCTCAAGGCCCAGAAGGCCATCTGGGTTGACCGGGACACCATCGCCTGGCCGGCCAGCGCCGTGCCAGCCGGAGTGGATCCGGCCTTCCTGAACTGGCGGCTGCACTGGTCCAAGAGCGGCGGGCTGACGGTGGATGCCGAGACCCTGACCGGGGATGACGCCCAGCAGGCCAGCCTGACCTACAACCCGGCCGGGCTGGACGCCAAGACCCTGAAGGCCAACCCGCAGCTGAAGGGCTACCTGGCGCTGGATCTGGACAAGCGGACCGCCAAGCAGGTGCCGCAGATCCTGACCGGGCAGGTGGCCGTCGCGATGTACGACGACCTCGGTTCCCTGATGGACGCCACCGGGGTGCAGCTCCCGCTGGTGCTGGACAACCTGTATGCCAAGGCCGCGGCCGGCAAGAGCTATGGCGCCACCTTCCAGGGCGGCCGGTTGACCTTCCGGGTGTGGGCCCCGACGGCCCAGCAGGTGACCCTGCTGACCTGGCCCGCGGGTTCGGCGGACCAGGACGCGTCGAAGGCCACCCGTACCCGGATGACCCGGGATGCGTCGGGTAGTTGGCAGGCCCGCACCGGACGCACGCTGGAGAATGCCCGCTACCTGTACGAGGTGAAGGTCTTCGTGCCCAGCGAGCAGAAGGTGGTGACCAACCTGGTCACCGACCCCTATTCGGTGGCACTCACCCTGAACTCCACCCGCTCCGTCGCGGTCAACCTGGACAGCCCGCAGTGGAAGCCCAAGCAGTGGACGAAGACGGCCTCGCCGAAGCTGGCCCACAGCGTGGACTCCACCATCTACGAGCTGCACGTGCGGGACTTCTCCATCCAGGACAAGACCGTTCCGGCAGCCGATCGCGGTTCCTACAAGGCGTTCGCCAGCAATGGCGACGGCACCAAGCACCTGCGGAAGCTGGCCCGGGCCGGGCTGAACACGGTGCACCTGCTGCCCACCTTCGACATCGCGACCATCCAGGAGGACAAGGCCAAGCAGGCCACCCCGCCGTGTGACCTGTCCGCCTTCCCGCCGGACTCCCAGGAGCAGCAGGCCTGCATCCAGAAGATTGCGGATGCCGACGGCTACAACTGGGGCTACGACCCGTTGCACTACCTGGCACCGGAGGGCAGCTACGCCTCCAGCACCACCGCCGCCGATGGCGGCAACCGGGTGGCCGAGTTCCGCACCATGGTGGGCGCCCTGCACGCCAACGGTCTGCGGGTGGTGCTGGACCAGGTCTACAACCACACCCCGGCCTCGGGGCAGGACCCCAAGTCCGTGCTGGACAAGGTGGTGCCCGGCTACTACCAGCGGCTGGACGCCAAGGGCGGGGTCTACACCTCCACCTGCTGCCAGAACACCGCCACCGAGCACGCCATGATGGGCAAGCTGATGGTGGACTCCACCGTGCTGTGGGCCAAGGCCTACAAGGTGGACGGCTTCCGGTACGACCTGATGGGCCACCACTCGGTGGAGAACATGAAGGCGGTCCGCACCGCGTTGGACAAGCTGACCCTGCGCAAGGACGGCGTCGACGGCAAGCAGATCTACCTCTACGGCGAGGGCTGGAACTTCGGCGAGGTGGCGGACAATGCCCTGTTCACCCAGGCCACCCAGGGCCAACTGGATGGCACCGGGATTGGCACTTTCAGTGACCGGCTGCGCGACGCGGTCCGCGGCGGCGGTCCGTTCGACGAGGACCCCCGCAAGCAGGGCTTCGGCTCCGGGGAGGCCACGGACCCCAATGGCGCGCCGATCAATGTCGACGCCGCCAAGAGCCTGGACCATGACATGGACCTGGTGCAGCTGGGCCTGGCCGGGAACCTGAAGGACTACTCCTTCAAGACCACCGGTGGCACGGTGAAGACCGGCGCGCAGATCGACTACAACGGCGCCCCGGCCGGCTACGCCAGCCAGCCGTCGGAGGTGATCAGCTATGTGGACGCCCATGACAACGAGACCCTGTGGGATTCGCTGACCATGAAGATGCCCTCGACGACGTCGATGGATGACCGGGTACGAATGAACACCGTCAGCCTGGCCACCACCGCGCTGGCGCAGACGCCGTCGTTCTGGCACGCCGGTGCGGACCTGCTGCGCAGCAAGTCCCTGGACCGCAACTCCTACAACTCGGGTGACTGGTTCAACAGGCTGGACTGGACGGGGGCGGACAATGGCTTCGGCAAGGGCCTGCCCCCGGCCGCGGACAATGAGGCCAAGTACGGCTTCATGCAGCCGCTGCTGGCGGACCCGAAGAACAGGCCCAGCCAGGAGCAGGTGCTGCGAGCCTCGGCCCAGGCCACGGACCTGCTGAAGCTGCGGTCCTCCACCCGGCTCTTCCGGCTGGGCTCGGCGGAGCAGATCAAGGCCAAGGTGAGCTACCCGGTCTCCGGCACCAATGCCATGCGACAGGGCGTGCTGGTGCAACGGATCGACGACACCGTCGGTGCCGACGCGGATCCGTCGCTGAAGGGTCTGGTGGTGGTCTACAACACCACGCCCAACACCCAGCGCCAGCCCGTCAAGGCGGTGCAGGGCCAGGGCTTCACCCTCAGCCCGGCGCAGGCCAAGGGTGCCGACCCCGTGGTCAAGAAGGCCAGTTACGACCCGGCCCGCGGCACCTTCACGGTCCCGCCCCGCACCGTGGCGGTCTTCGTCCAGAAGTAGCGGCGCCCCTTCGTGGGAAGTGCCGGCTGAGGGCCACCCTGTCCCGGGTGGCCCTCAGCCATGCTCCAGGCCCCAGATCCCCCGGAGAGCGCCGCGCGCCCGCCGCCAGGCGGCCTGCGCAGTAATCGTGCGGACCTGCTCGGCCGGCAGGGCTCCGTCAGCAGCCGTCGCACCGCACCACGGCGTTCCCGGCGTCTGCCGACACGGATTGGTGGGCCGTCCACCATGCGGGAAGCCGTCATGGGGTGGCCCCCGGGATGCGGCGGCCCCAGGCACGCCCACCCCGTCCGTGCCCCCAGCAGCCCCCGACAGGGTCATCTCGGCAGCATCGCCGAAAACTGTGAAGAATCTCACTTTTCTCGCAGGGCTGATTTCTGGATCGCTTCTCTGACAGGGGATCGGGAGGTCACCCCGACGACCGCATCCCTCACCCCAGTGGGGCGACCGTCCACCCGATCCGAACCCAAGATTTGATAAGAGACTCTCAGAAACCTAGTGTCGGTGACCGTCGCCCACTGGTGACAAGCACAGATGCCCAGAGCCTTCGGACTCGGGATACAGGCAACAGCAAAGGAAGACCATGTCGAAGCTCCGCGCCATCTCCAGCACCGCCATCGCCACGATGGCGCTGGGCGGCTCCATGATGATCGTCGCGCCGGCCGCCCACGCCCAAGCCCCGGTGTCCACCTCCTCGGACTCCAGCACCAGCGCCACCAGCGACTACCAGGCGCCCTCCAGCCCGGCCCCCCGCAAGGTCACCTCGTCGGCCTCCAACACCTCCGGTTCGGTCACCTTCGGCACCCGGAGCGAGGCCGTGCGCAGCCTGCAGCAGAAGCTGACCGCCGCCGGCTACGACGTCCCGGCCACCGGCTACTTCGGGACCATCACCCGGGGCGCCCTGGAGCGCTTCCAGGCCGACAACGGCCTGACCGTGACCGGCCGCGCCACCGCCCGGACCCTGAGCGCCCTCGGCGACGCGCAGACCAGCGACTCCGACGAGTCCAGCCAGGTCAGTGCCTCGTCCGACAGCTCCAGCGCCCGCACCCTGACCAGCTCCCGCTCGGTCACCAGCAGCGCCTCCTCCAGCGCCGCCCAGGCAGCCGTCAACTACGCCTACGGCGCCATCGGCAGCTCCTATGTCTACGGTGGCACCGGCAACGGTGGCTACGACTGCTCCGGCCTGACCTCGGCCGCTTGGGCCTCGGCCGGCGTGAACATCCCGCGCACCAGCTACGCCCAGTGGAGCGGTCTGCAGAGCGTCTCCACCTCCAACCTGCAGCCCGGCGACCTGGTGATCTACTACGGCGGTGGCCACGTGGGCATCTACGTCGGCGACGGCATGATCATCCACTCCTCGCGCCCCGGCAAGCCGGTGGCCAAGGTGGCCGTCGACTCGATGCCGATCGCTGGCGCCGTGCGCCCCGCCTGATCAAGCACTGCCTGATCAACCGCAAGACCCTCCCGAGGGCCCGGCTCAGTGAGCCGGGCCCTCGGCCCATTTCCAACCGCTAGGCTCGTCTTACCTCCAGGAAAGGAGCCGTGATGAGCCTGTTCCCACAGCGCAGTGGTGATGCCCTGCTGGTCGTCGACGTCCAGGTTGGGGTGATGCAGGACCTGTGGCATGCGCACCGGATCATCGAGACCATCGTGGACCTGGTGCGCCGGGCGCGGTTGGCCGGTACCCCGGTGGTCTGGGTACGGCACCAGAGCCCCGGGCTGGAGGCAGGCAGCCAGGAGTGGCAGATCGTGCCCGAGCTGCTGCCCGAACCCGGCGAACAGATCATCGAGAAGCGCTACGGGGACTCCTTCGCGGAGACGGACCTGGACGACGTGCTGGCCGCCGCCGGCGCCAACCATGTCTGGGTCACCGGCGCCCAGAGCGACTTCTGCGTCCGCAGCACCCTGTTCGGGGCCCTCTACCGCGGCTATGACACGACGCTGGTGGAGGACGCCCACACGGCGGCCGGCGCCTCCTACGACGCGCTGCACTTCACCGGCGAAGAGCTGGTGGCGGTGGTGAACAAGCTGGCGTGGACCACGCGACTGCCCGGCGTAACCTCCCGGCTGTGCAAGGCTGCCGACGTGGTCTTCGCCCCCGTCGCGCGGCTGGACGACGAGGACAAGCTGGAGGCGATCGAAGCCGAGGAGCAGGCCGAGGAGGACGCCGAGGACGTCGCCCTGGGCTTGGGAGACCCGGAATCCGACGACTGACGCACGGCCACCGGCCCCGGATGGCTCTGACCGACTCAGCCACCCTTCCCACCCGGCTGCTCCACGCCCGCCGGAGACCCCGCCCCCCCTGGCCAGACCGTGCAGCGAGCACTTGGCCAGAGACTTCAGCACGAGAGTGTGGATGGTGGTGTGTATACAGACTCTGCCCGAAGGCTCTTGCCGGGTACCGTGCCCAGGGCGGCAGCCCCGCCCTTTCCCGACGGCTCTGCCGCCTCAGTGATGACCTGGCGTCGAAGGCGTCGTAGCCCGGAGTTCAGCTGAGGCGCGGTTCCCAGACTTGTCCAGAGCTCACCTGGCCGGGCCCCTCGTCGCGGGAGCCGCGCTGCTCTCGCGCACGAACAACTCCCAGCCGAATGTATGGACCAGAGGTTCGCGTCGGTCGTACAGCCGATCCATCAGGATGTCCGCAACCCGGTCCATGAAGTTCTCGGGCCCCACCGAGGAGAGGGCGGGCTTCAGCCCCCGCCCCTCCGCTGTGTTGCCCGCCCCGATGATGGAGATGTCGTCGGGTACGCGCAGGTTCAGGAAACGCGCTGCCTGGACCGCGGCGATGGCCGCGAAGTCGGTGGTGCAGAACAGCGCCGTGGGCCCGTCCTGACCCCGCCCCAGTGCCGCCAGGGCCGCGGCCATCGCCTCATTGCGGTCATAGCCGAAGGGATGCAGCATCTGTTCACCGCACGGCAGGCCATGTTCGGTCAGCACCTCCCGCCAGGCCTCGACGCGCGGCGTGTACACCCCGTCGACACGACCGCCCAGGCAGTGAATCCGACGGTGACCCATCTGGACCAGATGCCGCATCGCCGCCCGGCAGCCATCCAGCCCAGGCGATCGCACCACGTCGAAGCCGTCGGCCTGCAGCGCCTTGCCGCCCATCACCACCAGTCTGTTCCCCTCCTTGACCAGCTGGGTCAGGGTCTCCTGATGGGCATCCTCGGCCGCATCGATGAAGGCGACGTCGAAGTCGTGCTGGCGCAACACCTCGCGCCAGTTGCCGTCGGGCAGCACCAGTGCCTGGACCCCTTCAGCCGCCAGCCGCCGGGTGAGAGCCTGCGCCGCCTCCTGGCTCCACGGGTCGGGGAGCATGGTCAAGGAGAGCAGCGCCAGACCGGTGCGGCCGGTCCGCATCGCCCGCGCGGTGCGGTTGATCCGGTAACCCAACGCTTTGGCAGCGGCGAAGACCCGCTCCCGGGTGGCTGGCGACGCGGTGTCGGTGCGGCCGTTCAGCACCTGCGAGACGATGGCGGTCGAGACTCCGGCCTCGGCCGCCACCATCCGCATCGTCGGGCGTTGCGAGTTCATGGGCAGACGGTATCGAACTGCCTCACTCGGTGACCGGAACACCCTCCGGCAAGACCTTCTGGTATTCCTCGCGGATCTTGTCGCCACCCTGCGAGCGCCACCGCTTCAACGCCGCGTCGAACTCGGCCATCTTCTTGCGGCCGGTCAGAACGTCCACCATGGTGTCTCGGACCTCGGCGCCGATCTTGGCGCCCTTCTTGGAGTTGGTGTCCGAGTAGGTGCCCTTGGTGGGCGACTGCTGCGCGATCGGCAGCAGTTTCTGCTCCAGCTCGTGTGCCTTCCTGGTGTCCTCCGGATGACCGGACTGGTAGAGCGGGTTCTCGCAACTGCTCATGATCTGCAGCGCGGAGACCAGCCCGGGGGCATTGGTCTCGGCCGCCGGGGTGAAGACCAGGTCGTCGTCCTTGCGAACCCAGTCCTGGCCCTCCGCGCCGAAGTTCTTGGCCACCCATTCCGCGGTGCCGAAGGGGGCGGAGAGCCAGTCGATCAGGCTCAACAGCTCCCGGATCTTGCCCTCGTCGGCCTTCTTGAAGGGGGTGAAGCCAACGGTGCCGTATCCCATGTCATAGACGGGCTTGGCCTTGCCGTCCCAGCCGAAAGGCACCATGACGTCGGCCTGGACGTCCTTCTTGAAGGCGCGCAGCTCACCGACGGCGATCGGGCCTACGGAGACGAAGGCGGCCAACTGGCCCTGTGCCACCAGCGGCCGGGCGTCGGGCATGTTGGCATTGGGATGGAAGACGCCGGCCTTGAACAGCTTGGCTGCATACTCCAGAGCGGCCTTGTAGTTGTCGGTCTCCATCCCCCAGGTCAGGGTGCGGTCCTTGTTCACCCGCCAGCCGTTCGGGACGCCGAACCATTCGCCGAACATGTGCATCATGTTGATGTAGGACGGTTCCAGCGCGTACCGGTTGCCGGTACTGAGCTCCTTGCACTTCTCGAAGAACTCGTCGGCGGTCTTGCACTGCATCCCGCCGACCTTCTTCCAGACGTCGGGATTCCCGCCCATCACCTGCCCGAAGGGCGTGCTGGGGATGGGGGCGCCCCAGATCTTGCCGTTGACCACGGCCGTGCGCCAGGATTCCGGTTTGAGCGCCGCGAGGTTCGGGTACTCCTTGACCGCGTCGCCACTGAGGTACTTGGTGAGGTCGGTGAACTTGGCCTCCAGCATCGGCCCGACATTGGGGATGCCCTGGTTCGGCGGCACCCACATCATGTCCGGCAGGTCGTCACTGGCCAGGATGGTGGCGAACTTCTCCGGATAGCCCGGATCGGTGCCGATGATCAGGTCCAGCTCTCCACCCAGGGACTTGTTCAGCCGCTGCCAGAACGGGTTCTTGTTCATGGCGGGCGACGGCACGGCGAAGGTCTCGCTCAGCCCGGTGACCTTGCCCTTCAGCGGTGCCCCCTTGGTGGAGGCGACGAACTCCTCCGGGAACTTCAGGAAGCCCTGTTGCAGCCCCTGCTCATTGCCCGGCAGATCCGGCTTGACCTTGTTGAACTCGACGTAGGTGGGAAGCTGCACCCCGGCGGAGTCGGAGGCATTGCCGCCACCACCGGACTTGGAGCTGCAGCCCGTGGCGGCCAGCGCCGCAGCAGCCGTGCTTGCCTGGAGCAGCGTTCGACGTGACAGTGACATGGACCGGCCTTTCTGTTGTGGTGCTCGTCAGCCCTTGACGGCACCGGTGATGACGCCCTTCGTGAAGTGGCGTTGCAGGAACGGGTAGACACACAGGATGGGGACCAGCGCAACCATCACGATGGCCATCTGCAGCGACTGCGGGGGCGGCGCCTTGTCCACGCCCAACTGGTCTGCAGCCAGCGAATTGCCCTGCACCACATAGGAACGCAGGATCACCTGGACCGGGTAGAGGTCCGTGCGTCGCTGCAGGTAGAGCAGGGCATTGAAGAAGGAATTCCAGAAACCGACGGCGTAGAACAGCCCCACCACGGCCAGGGGCGCCTTGGACAGTGGCAGCATGATCCGCCGCAGGATGGTGAAGTCACTGGCGCCGTCGATTTGGGCCGACTCGATCAACTCCTGGGGGATCCCTTGGAAGAAGGACCGCAACACCACGAAGTTGAAGGCGCTCAACGTGCCCGGCAGGATCAGCGACCACACCGAGTCCAGCAGACCCATGCTGCGGATCATCAGGAACATCGGGATGAGCCCGGGCGCGAAGAGCAGGGTGAACAGGATGAGGAAGAGCGCTGGGCGGCCGAACAGGCAGGGCCGCGACGTGGCGTAGGCGGCGGTGGTGGTGACGAAGAGCGCACTGACGGTGCCGATGATGGTGATGAAGGCCGAGATCATCAGGGCGCGCATCATGAAGGGCCCGCGGAAGAGTGTGGCGTAGGCCTCAAGGGTGGGGTTCTTGGGGAAGACCACATAGCCGCCGGCCTGGACGATCTCTGCCTCGCTGGCGATCGACGTGCTGATCACCACCAACAGCGGGAACAGGATGGAGAAGCTCACGGCCAGGATGACCAGGCCCTTGAGGGCCAGGCTGATCTTGGAGGGCTTCTCCATCCAGGCCGGCAGGTGGGAGGGGGTGTGCTTTGCCATCACTTCTCCTTGGCCGACTGGAAGATTCCGGGTTCGCCCATCCGGTGGGCAATGGAGTTGGCAGCCCAGATCAGCAGCGCCCCGATCACACCCTTGGCCAGACCGGCGGCAGCGCCGATGCTCCACCCGCCGCCGACCACGCCCGCGTAGTAGGTGTAGGTGTCCAGGACCTCGGCGGCGCCGGCCCCGACGTTGTCGCGCTGCAGGATGAACTGTTCGAAGCCGACGGACAGGATGTCGCCGATCCGCAGGATCAGCAGCAGGATCACCACGCCCCGGATGCTGGGCAGGGTGACGTGCCACATCCGTCGCCACTTGCTGGCGCCGTCGGAGGCCGCCGCCTCGTAGAGCTCGACGTCGACATTGGCCAGCGCCGCCAGGAAGATGATCATCGCCCAGCCGGCGTCCTTCCAGATCAGCTGCCCGGTGGCCAACCAGGGGAAGGTGGCCGGGTTGGTCATGATGTCGATCGGTTGGTGGCCGGTGCTACGCAGGAAGTTGTTCAGCAGCCCGGCGCCACCCAGCGTCTGCTGGAAGAGCGCGATCACCAGCACCCAGCTGAAGAAGTGGGGCAGGTAGACGATGGTCTGGAAGATCCGCTTGATCTTGTCGTTGAGCAGCGAATCCACCATCAGGGCCAGCAGCAGCGGCACCGGGAAGAAGAAGACCAGCTGGAACAGGGCCAGCACCAGGGTGTTCTTCAGGGCGGTCAGGAAGTCCGGCTCGTCCAGCAGGCTGGTGAAGTTCTCCAGGCCCACCCACTCCGAGCCGCTGATCCCCAGGAAGGGTTGGTAGTCCTGGAAGGCGATCACATTGCCCAGGATCGGGATGTAGAAGAAGAGCAGCAGCATGACCACTGCCGGCAAGAGCATCAGTACTCGTTGCCAGTCCTTCTGCCACCGCTGCCGTAGCGGCAATTGCCGGTGAGCGACTTTGCTCATCTTCCCTCCTCAGGGGTTATGAACGGGAGGCTAATCGATTAGCATGCGAGGGGCAAGGGGTTGGGACCAACTTCTTGACCGCCCCGTCAGTGAGGAGATGGCTGGTCATGCAGGATCTGAGAATCGGAGTCGTGGGGTACGGAGCGCGCGGCGGGCTGGCCCGGCACGCGCATCGCCCGGGGGAGGGGTCCGCGGTCACCGTCGTCTGCGAACCCACCGACCGGGGGATCGAGGACGCCCGCAAGCGCCTGGGCGATCAGGTGCGCTGCGTGCGCACGCTCGACGAGTTGTTGGAGCAGCCGCTGGATGCGGTGATGGTGCTCTCCCCCGACCACACCCACGCGGAGATCGCCCGTCGCACCCTGGCCGCCGGGTTGGCCACCTTCAGCGAGAAGCCGATGGCGATCACCCTGGACGACGCCGACAGCATGCTCACCACCGCGCGGGAGCACCAGACGCGGCTCTACATCGGCCACAACATGCGGCACATGCCGGTGATCCGGCAGATGAAGCAGATCATCGACTCCGGCCGGATCGGCCGGGTGCGCGCGGTGTGGTGCCGGCACTTCGTCGGCGCCGGCGGTGACTTCTACTTCAAGGACTGGCATGCCGAGCGCAGCAAGGTCACCAGCCTCCTGCTGCAGAAGGGGGCCCATGACCTGGACGTGATCCACTGGCTGGCGGGGGGCTACACCCGTCGGGTCTCCGGGATCGGCAAGTTGGCCGTCTACGGCGACATCACCGACCGGCGGGACAATTCCGACCGTCGGATGTGGGACTGGTACAGCGCGGACAACTGGCCGCCCACCGCGCAGACCGAGCTCAACCCCACCATCGACGTCGAGGACATCTCGATGCTGAACCTGGTGCTGGACAATGGCGTGCTGGCCAACTACGAGCAGTGCCATTTCACGCCGGACTACTGGCGCAACTACACCGTGATCGGCGACGCCGGACGGATCGAGAACATGGGCGACGAGGGCGGTGACTTCATCAACATCTGGACCTCGCGGCACGGCGGTGCCGGCCGGCCGGATGCCGTCGAGGTGATTGACCGGGGCGACGGCGGGCACGGTGGCGCCGACCCGAACCTGGTGGCGGAATTCCTGCGCTTCGTGCGCGAGGGTGGCCGCACCGACGTCTCGGCCGTGGCGGCCCGGGAGGCGGTCGCCACCGGCTGCGTGGGGGCCGAGTCCATCCGCACCGACGGCTCCCTGCTGGAGGTCCCGGCCCTGCCCCAGGACCTGCGGGACTACTTCGACCACGGGCAGGTGTGAGCGCCTCGTGGCAGCCACCCCCGGCAGCACCCTGCAGCTGGCTGCGGACGGCCTGACCCGGTTGGGCCGTCCGCACCAGATCATCTCCGGAGCCATCCACTACTTCCGCGTCCACCCCGCGCTGTGGGAGGACCGGCTGAAGCGCCTGGTGGCCATGGGGTGCAACACCGTCGAGACCTATGTGGCCTGGAATCTGCACGCCCCCACCCCGGACCGGGTGGACTTCACCGGGCCGGCCGACGTGGAACGCTTCCTGCAGCTCGCCGGGAGGCTGGGCCTGGACGCCATCGTGCGCCCGGGGCCCTACATCTGCGCCGAGTGGGAGGGCGGCGGCTTTCCGGGGTGGCTCCTGTCCGACGACGTGCTGGGGCCCACGCCGTCCCTGCGTTGCCTGGATCCGCGCTATCTGCGCGCCGTGGATGACTGGTTCGACATCCTGATCCCCCGGATCGCCCGCCTCCAGCACTGCCGCGGCGGGAATGTGGTGGCGGTGCAGGTGGAGAACGAGTACGGCTCCTACGGGGATGACCGTGCCTATCTGGAGTACCTGCGGGACGGCCTGCGCCGTCGGGGCATCGACGAGTTGCTGGTGACCAGCGACGGCCCCGATGAACGCTGGCTGCGCGGCGGCGTGGTGCCGGGAGCCTGGCCGACGCTGAACTTCGGCTCCCGCACCGAGCAGGTGCTGATCCGGGCCCGCAAGGAGCTGGGCGACGGCCCCCAGATGTGCATGGAGTTCTGGAATGGCTGGTTTGACCACTGGGGCGAGGAACACCACCTCCGCCCGGCCGGGGAGGCGGCCGACGAGCTGGCCGAGATGCTGCGGCTGGGCATGAGCACCAACATCTACATGGCGCACGGCGGCACCAGCCCCGGCCTGTGGGCCGGAGCCAACACCTACCGCGGAGTCCACCAGCCCACCATCACGAGTTATGACTACGATGCGCCGATCGCGGAGGACGGGAGCCTGACCCCCAAGTTCCACGCCTACCGGGAGGTGATCTCCCGGCACCGCGAGTTGCCAGCCCTGGACGAGCACCTCGCGCAGTTGGGTATCGACGCGAGCCCCCGGCCCCTCCCGGCCGGGGAACTGCCCTGGCAGTCGATGGTGCCACTGGGCCGGACCCCGGTCTGGCAGGCTCCGGGTACCCGTCACCCCAAGCCACCCAGCTTCGAGGAGCTGGGCCTGGAGCGCGGGATGCTGCTGCTGCGGCGACGGGTGGAGCTCAGCCTCGACCCCGACGGGGTGCCCTACCCGCTGGTCTTCCACAGTCTGGCCGACCGGGCCCATGTGCTGGTGGACGGCGTCCTGGCGGGGGTTGCCAGCCGCAATGACTCGCCACCCACGGTGTCCTTGGCCGGCCTGCCCGGGCTCCCGACCAGGCGCGACGCGCACCACGAGGTGCTGCTGGAGGTACTGGTGGAGAACCAGGGCCGGGTCAACTTCGGCCCCCTGCTGGGTGAGCGCAAGGGAATCCTGGGCGGTATCTGGCACGGGATGCGCTTCCTGCTCAACTGGGAGGTGGTGCCGCTGCCGCTGGAGGAGATGGGCGGTGTGCTCACCGAAGCCTGCCGCTCCACGGTTGCGGCCGGTGCGCCCACGCCGCCCCTGCTCGCCACCACGACCCTGCAAGCCACCGGCGGCCGGCACGCCCTTCTGGACACCTCGCGCTGCGGGCGGGGGATTGCCTGGGTCGACGGCCACTGCGTGGGCCGGTACTGGGCCATTGGGCCACAGCAGACCCTGTACCTGCCCCCGCCGTTGCTGGGCCCCGGCGAGCACCGGGTCACCATCCTGGAACTGGAATGCCCGTCCCCCCGGATCTCACTGGCCGACCGGCCGGAGCTGGCACGCACCCGGGTGGCCGAGGACGGGAGTCGCCCCTGATGCCGCAAGGACCGGGCCCCAGCGCCGGGCCGAGCCCGGTGGCGGAAGCCGTCGACGCCGCCGCAGATGCCCAGGTCACGCGGATCGGATAGCGTCGCCCGGGTGAACGATCACCAGCCGGTCATCCGGGTCTCCGCCGTCGTCCTGCGCGACGAGCGGGGCCACTTCCTCACGGTGCGCAAGCGCGGCACCAGCATGTTCATGTTCCCGGGCGGCAAGCCGGAGCCGGGCGAGGACCCAGCACAGACCGCACTTCGGGAACTGCATGAGGAGTTGGGCGTCGCGCTGGACCCCGACCGGCTGGAACTGATCGGGACCTTCAGCGCCGCGGCCGCCAATGAGGCGGGACACCTGGTGGAGTCGGTGGTCTTCAGCCACCCGTCGGTCCCGATCCACGGGGTGGCCGCGGAGATCGAGGAGCTACGTTGGCTGGACGCGACGCTCCCCTTCCCCGCCGACCAGGCCCCGCTGAGCCTGGCGGTGCTGCGCCACCTGGGCTTTTGAGCCGCTTCCCGTGCGCCCGTGGCCCTGCCGTGGGGGCTACTTCTCCGGGGACCCCTTGCGGCGCTCGGCCATCTTGGCGTACATGTCGTCGATCACCTCACCGAAGCGCTTCTCCACCTCGCGCCGCTTCACCTTCAGCGTCGGGGTGAGCAGCCCGTTGTCCATCGTGAAGTCCTCCAGCAGCACCCGCAGGTCCCGGATCTGCTCGTGGCTGGGGAGCTTGGCGGTCAGCGCCAACACCCGCTGGCGCAGCTCCTCGGCCACCTCGGAGTTGTCCATCAACTCGGCCGGGCTAGCATAGCTGATCCCGCGCTTCTCCGCGATCTCCGCCAGGTGCGGCAGCGACGGCTTGACCAACAGGGTGAGGCAGGGGCGGTTGTCGCCCAGCAACACCGCATGCTCGAAGAGCGGGTCGGCCAGCAGCAGACCCTCGATCGGCTGCGGAGCGATGTTCTTGCCATTCAGGGTGACGATGATGTCCTTGAGTCGGTCATTGATCACCAGGTAGCCGTCATTGTCTACGTACCCGCCATCGCCGGTGCGCAGCCAGCCGTCCTCGGTGAAGGCCGCGGCAGTGGCCTCCGGATTGTTCCAGTAGCCCTTCATCACGTTGGGCCCCTGGTACAGGATCTCCCCACCCTCGCCGATCCGCAGCTCGCCACCGGGCATCACCGGCCCACAGGTGCCGAACTTGAAGGCCGTCGGCGGATTGAAGCTGACCAGCGGAGAGGCCTCGGTCAGTCCGAAACCCTGCAGCACCAGCAAACCCGCTGCGGAGAAGAACTCCTCCACCTGGACCCGCAATGGCGCGCCGCCGCAGGCCAGCACCTGCTTGTTGCCCCCCATCGCCTCACGGATGCTGGACAGCACCAGCTTGTCCGCCAGCGGAAGCTGGGCGCGCCAGTACAGGTTGGGCTGCTTGCCCTTGCGGAAGGCGCGTTGGCACTGACCACCCACCCGCAGCGCCCAGTCGAAGATCCTCTTGCGAGCGGGGTCGTTGGCCACCTTGGCATGCGCCGTCGCGTAGACCTTCTCGAACAGCTTGGGGACGCTGGCCATCATCGTCGGCTTGGCCCGCACCAGCATGTCCGCCACCTGCTTGGCATCGGGCACGTAGGTGTTCATGCAGCCGTGACTGACGACGAAGGTGAACCACCCGCGTTCCAGTGCGTGGGAGAGCGGCAGGAAGCACAGGCTGTGGTCATCGGGGGTGACGTAGTTGAAATGCACCTCGAGCGCGGCGACCTGCGCCATCATCGCCTTGTGCTGCAGCATCACACCCTTGGGATCCCCGGTGGTGCCGGAGGTGTAGATGATCGCGCTCAGGTCATCCGGGCTGACGGCGTTGAACCGTCGCTCCACCTCCGCGTCCAGCTCGGCCAGCCGAGCCTCGTCACCGGACACCTCGTCGAACTGCGTCAACCCCGTCACGAGCCCGGGCTCCCCCAACCCCACGGGCAGCGAATCGATCGAGACCAGCTTGAGCACGCTGGGCATCTCGGGCAGCACCTCAAGGCAGCGACGCGCCTCGGACTCCCCACCGACGAAGATCAACCGTGCGCCGGAGTCGTTGATGATGTGCCTGATCTGCTCCGAGGTGCTGGTGGCGTAGATCGGGGTGGGCACCGCTCCGATGGTCATGCAGGCGTAGTCGATCTGGGTCCACTCCGGGCAATTGTGGGCAAAGATCGAGACTCGGTCACCCGCCTGCACGCCGGCGTCCACCAGGGCGCGCGCCGTCCGGTGCACCGCCAGGGCGAGCTCGGAATAGGTCTGTACCACCCAGTCGTCGTCGACCAGGACCCTGGTTGCCGGCCGATGACCGTGCTCGGCGACGACGGAACGGAACATGTGGGCGAGGTGTTCCATGCCAGACCTTTCGGAGAGACGGAGGGGAAACCTACGGTTGCGTAGCCAAGATTCTTGCATCCGCGGGGCCATTCCGCCACGTCGACCCCCACAAGTCCTCAGCCGATCTGGGGTTCAGCGACGCCGCGAGCGCTTGAGTTCCGCGTAGAGCTGCTCGATCTCCTTGGCAAAGACCTTCTCGATCTCCCGGCGCTTCAACTTCATCGTCGACGTGACCAGGCCGCTCGCCAGGGTGATCCGGTCATTGGCCAGCACCACCCCGCGCACCTGCTCGTGGTGCGCCAGTTCCTCGGTCAGCTTCGCCACCCGGGAGCGCAAGGCCTCGATCACCGTGGGATCACGGGTGAGCTGCTGCGGGTCGTCGTCCAGCCCCAGCTCGTCGGCCAGACTCTTCCAGCCGTCGCGGCTGGGCTGCACCACCGCCACCAGGCAGGGCCGGGCATCCCCCACCACGATGGTCTGCTCGAAGATCGGGTCGGCCATCAGCGCGGCCTCCACCGCCTGCGGCGCCACGTTCTTGCCGTTGGCGGTGACGATGATGTCCTTCAGCCGGTCGGTGATGGTGACGAATCCCTCCGGATCCACGTAGCCGACGTCGCCGGTGTGCAGCCACCCGTCGCGGATGGCGGCCGCGGTGGCCTCCGGATTGTTCCAGTAACCCTTCATCACGCTGCCGCCGCGGACCAGGATCTCCCCGCCGTCGGCGATGCTCAGGTCACTGCCCTTGATCACGAAGCCGACGGTGCCCAGCTTGTAGTGGTTGTTGCGGTAGATGGTCATCATGGGGCCGGATTCGGTCAAACCGTATCCCTGGCCCAGCAGGATTCCGGCGGCGGAGAAGAATTCCTCCACCTCACGCCGCAGCGGGGCACCGCCGGAGACCATCAGGGTCTTGTTGCCGCCGACGGCCTGCCTGATCTTGGAGAGCACCAGCTTGTCCGCCAACGGCAGCTGCGCCCGCCAGTAGGCCGCGGGTTGCTTGCCCTTGCGGTAGGCGCGTTGGCACTGGCCGCCCACCCGAAGGGCCCACTCCATGGTCTGCCGGGCCGCCGAGCCGGAGGCCTTCTCCTTGGCGCCGGCCATCACCTTCTCGAACAGCATCGGGACACTGACCAGCAGCGTCGGCTGCGCCTTGGGCAGCAGCTCGCCGATCTTCTTGGGGTTGGGGCAGTAGGTGTTCTGGCAGCCGCAGTGGAACAGGTGGAAGGTCCACAGCCGCTCCAACGAGTGCGCCAGCGGCAGGAAGCAGACCGAATGGTCCTCGGGCTGGAAGTCCCAGCAGTCGTCGATGGCGGCCAGCTGGTTGCCGAAGCCGCCGTGCGTGAGCATGACACCCTTGGCGATGCCGGTGGTGCCCGACGTGTAGACGATGGTGGCGACGTCTTCCGGCCGGCCGGCCGCGATGCGCCGCTCCACCTCGTCGGTCTGGGAGGCATTGTCCTCGGCCAACAGCTCGGCCAGCGACGTCAGGCGGGGCACCGGGTCGAAGGAGAAGACGGTCACCCCTTCAGAGTCCGTCGACATGCTCCCCAAGCCCATCGACGGGTCATCGGACGCCGCCACACCCAAGGCCTCGAAGACCAGTTCCGCTTCGCGCTGCCCGGCGACGAAGACCCAGCCCGCACCGGAGTCGGTCAGGATGTGCCGCACCTGCGCGGCCGTCGAGGTGGCAAAGATCGGCACCATGATGGCGCCCGCGCTCAGCCCACCCAGGTCACAGACCGACCACTCCGGCCGATTGCTGCTGAAGATCACCACCCGCTCCCCGGGCTGGACACCGCGGGCCACCAGCGCCCGGGCAAGCGCCAGGATTTTGGTGTGGAAGTCCGGGTAGCTGTCCACCTGCCACTGGCCGTCGGGTCCCTCGACGCGGGTCGCCGGCCGGGTCGCGAAGCGCACCGCCGAGTCCGCGATCATCCGGGCCAGGTGGAAGTTGCTCTCGTCGATCACCTGCGCGGGGGAGGTACGCGGCACCGGCGGCAGATCCGGCCGGGGGGCAATCACCTTGGGGCTCGGTCCGGACTGGTCAATGCTCATCAGGCGAGGTTCTCCTTCAGGTAGTCCAGCTCCAGGGCGTGTACCTGGGCGTCCCCAGGGGTTTCCAGCACCAGGGGTGCGGCGGCCAGCCTAGCCACCTCGGTCAGACCCGAGGGATCCACCTGCCCCTGCCCCAGGTTGGCGTGCCGGTCGGCGCCGGAGTTGAAGGCGTCGCGGGAATCGTTGACGTGCACCAGGTCGATCCGGCCGGTGATGGCCTTGATCCGGTCCACCAGACCGACGAGTTCCTCACCGCCCGCGTGCGCATGACAGGTGTCCAGGCAGAAACCCACCTGGTCGGCATCCGACGCGGAGCCGATGGTGCTCCACAGCTGGTCGATCCGCTCCAGGTGCCGGGCCATTGCATTGGCGCCGCCGGCGGTGTTCTCGATCAGGATCGGGCAGGCCATCTCCAACCCGTCGACGGCCTTGCGCCAGTTGTCGAAGCCGACGGCCGGGTCATCCTCCTTGCCGACGTGGCCACCGTGCACGATCACCCCGGCCGCCCCGATCTCGGCAGCCGCCTTGACGTTCTGCTGCAGCAGCTTGCGCGACGGGATCCGGATGCGGTTGTTGGTGCTGGCCAGGTTGATCACATAGGGGGCATGCACCCACAGCTGGATGCCGGCCGCCTCGGCGTCGGCCTTCAGCTGCTCCGCGCCGCCGGCATAGTCCACCCGCGGCCCCTTCCAGCCCTGCGGGTCGCCCAGGAAGAACTGCACGGCGGTGGCCCCGCGGGCGGTGGCCTCCGCAATCGGGTCAGTCTGGTCAACATGCGCACCCATCTGGATCATGACCACGACTCTAATCGGCACCTGTGACATTTCCGCGCCACCGACGCCTTCGCACCGCCACCCCTCCGCCCGGGGCCCATGGGCCGGGCGCATCCGGGCGCGTCCGGGCACCTGCGACAAAGAATCTGCGAAACTGTGGGCATGAGCCAGCACCAGCACACCCCGGGCCAGTCGAGCATCGCCGACCCGAATGCCCTGCTCGCGGTGTCCCGCCGAGCCGGACGCACCTTTGCCCTGTACTTCGTGCTGCTGGGGTTGGCGGCGCTGGTGGCCGGCTTCCTGCTCAGCGTGCTGAGCCTGAAGATCGCCATTCCCGCCGCCCTGCTGGTGGTCGGCGCGTGCGTGGCCGCGTTGGGCATCTTCGCCAACAACCACCGGCACATCGCCCGCCAGTTCAGCCACCTGGCCCGCCCCTTCTGGCTGGCCTACGGCTTCGCCGTGCTGCTGGCAATCCTGGGCGTTGCCTTCTGGGCCGGCCACGAGTGGATCGGCTGGGTTGGCGGTGGCCTGGGCCTGGTCGACGGGCTGGCGGCCGGCCACTTCATCGACCGCGCCTCGCAGGCCGCCACCCGTTCCACGGCGGACTCCGCCGTCCACTGACCGGTGCCGGGCGGTTCCGGCAGACCGGATCCCGCGTTCCCAGCCGATGCTCGGCGGGGGTAGGGTCGCAGTGTGACCACAGCCGTATACATCGCGTCCTCCGAGGGTGGTGTCGGCAAGAGCACGATTGCTCTCGGCCTTGTCGAAGCCCTCGCTCGTACCGTCAACTCCGTGGGAGTCTTCCGTCCGCTGGTGAAGCACGCGGACGACGACATCGTCACCCGCACGCTGATCGCCCAGGAGGCGGTCCCCCAGTCCTATGACGACGCCATCGGCATCGACTACGCCGAGTTCGCCGCCGATCCCGACGAGGCAATGACCACGATCGTCAACCGCTACGAGACGCTGCGCAAGAAGTACGACGCGCTGGTGATCGTCGGTTCGGACTACGCCGATGTCTCGGCCCCGATCGAGATGAACTTCAACGCCCGGGTGGCCGCCAACCTGAACGCCCCGGTGCTGCTGGCCGTGCGCGGCAAGAACCGCACCGTCGACGAGGTGCGTCGCTCCGCCGAGGTGGGCTTGGCCGAGTTCGAGCGGCTGCACAATTCCATCTTCGCGGTGATCGCCACCCGGATTGCCCCCGAGCTGTCCGACGAGGCCCGGATCGCCCTGGCCGGGATCCGCGGTGACCTGGTCACCGGTGTGCTGCCGGAGACCAACCTGCTGGCCGCCCCCACCGTCGAGATGCAGGTGGACGCCTTGGGTGCCGACCTGTGGATCGGCAGCCAGCGGGAGCTGAGCAAGGAGTCGCTGGGCATCACTGTCGCCGGCATGACCCTGCCCAACCTGCTGAACCGGATGCAGCCCGACCACACCGTCGTGATGCCCGCGGACCGGGTGGACCTGCTGCCCGGCCTGGTGCTGGCGCACCGCTCGCAGTCCTTCCCGGACCTGGCGGCCGTCGTGCTGACCGGCGGTTACGAGATCCCGGCCAATGTGCGCACGCTGATGAACAGCATCGACGCCCGGCTGCCGATCTGCACCGTCCAGGAGACCACCTACGAGACGGCCCAGCGGCTGTCCCGGCTGGAGGGCACCCGCACCAGCTCCCCGCGCAAGATGGAGATCAGCCGCAAGCTGTTCGCCGACAACATCAACGGGGCCCAGCTGCTGGACTCGCTGGCCCGGCACGGCTCCGAGCTGCGGACCCCCCTGATGTTCGAGAACCAGATCATGAGCATGGCCCGCTCCGACGTGCGCACCATCGTGCTGCCCGAGTCTCAGGACGACAGGATCCTGGAATCGGCCGCGATCATCCTGGAGCGCAATGTGGCCCAGATCGTGCTGCTCGGGGATTCGCTGACCATCAACAAGCGCGCCCGCAAGCTCAAGATCGACCTCTCCAAGGCCCGGATCATCGACCCGACCGACGACGAGCTGCTGAACAAGTTCGCCGGCGAGTACGCCAAGCTGCGCGCCAAGAAGGGCGTCACCTTCGAGCAGGCCAAGGAGAAGCTGGCCGACCCGTCCTACTTCGGCACCATGCTGGTGCACTTCGGGATGGCCGACGGCATGGTCTCCGGCGCGGTGAACACCACCGCCAACACCATCCGGCCCAGCCTGGAGTTCATCAAGACCAAGCCGGGCATCAAGGTGGTCTCCAGCTCCTTCCTGATGTGCATGCCGGACCGGGTGCTGGTCTTCGGGGACTGCGCCGTCAACCCCAACCCGACGCCGGAGCAGCTGGCCGACATCGCGATCAGCTCCGCCGACACCGCCAAGTCCTTCGGGATCGAGCCCAAGGTGGCCATGCTGAGCTACTCCACCGGCGAATCGGGTTCCGGCCCGGACGTCGACGCGGTGCGCGAGGCCACCGAGCTGGTCAAGCAGGCCCGCCCCGACCTGGTGGTGGAGGGGCCGATCCAGTTCGATGCCGCGATTGATCCCACCGTGGGGCAGAAGAAGATGCCGGGTTCCCCGGTGGCCGGCCAGGCCACGGTCTTCGTCTTCCCGGACCTGAACACCGGCAACAACACCTACAAGGCCGTGCAGCGGACCTCCGGCGCGATCGCCGTCGGCCCCGCCCTGCAGGGTCTGAACTGCGCGGTCAACGACCTCTCCCGGGGTGCGACGGTGGACGACATCGTCAGCACCGTGGCGATCACCGCCATCCAGGCGCAGGAGCGCCCGGCCGGTGCGGGTTCGCCGCTGCGCGAGGCCTGAGCCAGTACCGACCAAGCCCCTCGACGGGTGACGGGACCCGGTCCCCGAGCCCGACGAGGGGCTTCGTCACGTCCTGGGCCACCTCGGCAACGCCCCGTCTGGATTCGCACCCATCGAAGCCACGATCCCCGCGCCTGTCCGAGGTTCCACCGCCCAGCAGCCGGTCCTGGCGTCCCCTGAGTCGCTGGGCAGGTCCCACCCAGCCACCCAGACATGGGCAACTCCCCCTGCTCGGCCATGGGCCCCTGCCCAGGTGATCGGCACAGATTGGCAGCGGCAAGCGCCCAGGACACGGCTTCCCGGCAGGGCCTCCACATGGGTTCCCCGGTTTGTGCCACAAACTGCATCCTGATCCGGACCCAGTGCCTATCTGGCATCGGGTCGCAATCAGAATGCAGTTTGTGGCGCAAACCTCGAGATCGCATCCCACCGGGAAGGATTTGGCCGCGCCGGACGTTGTGAAGGCATGCACAACCACTTCAACGGAGTGAAGACCGCGATGCTGTTCGGCGGTATCTTCGGCCTGCTCCTGCTGCTGGGTGGCGCCCTGGCCGCGTACACCAACAACTCCACCTTCATCTGGGTCTTCGCCCTGTTCGGCGTCGCCAGCACCTTCTACAGCTACTGGAACTCGGACAAGCTGGCCATCCGCGCCATGGGCGCGCAGCCGGTCAGCCCTGAGCAGGCGCCCGGGATGTACCGGATCGTGCAGGAGCTGTCCGCCAAGGCCGGGCAGCCGATGCCCCGGCTCTACATCAGCCCGACGATGAGCCCCAATGCCTTCGCCACCGGCCGCAACCCGCAGCATGCCGCGGTCTGCTGCACCCAGGGCATCCTGCAACTGCTGGACGAGCGGGAGCTGCGCGCGGTGCTGGGCCATGAGCTGATGCACGTCTACAACCGGGACATCCTGACCGGCTCGGTGGCGGCGGCCATCGCCGGCGTGATCAGCTCGGTGGGCCAGATGCTCAGCTTCGGCGCCATGTTCGGCGGCGGGCGCAGCGACGAAGACCGGGGCTCCGGGATCGGCATCCTGGTGGCCGCGCTGATGGCGCCGCTGGCCGCCTCGGTGATCCAGATGGCGATCAGCCGCACCCGGGAGTTCGACGCCGACGAGGACGGCTCCCAGCTCACCGGGGACCCGACTGCCCTGGCCCGCGCCCTGATGAAGATCGAGCAGGGCGTGTACTCCGCGCCGCTGCCGCCCACCAAGGATCTGGTGAACGCCAGCCACATGATGATCGCCAACCCCTTCGGTGGCCTGAACGTGCGCCAGCTGTTCAGCACCCACCCGGCCACCGCGGACCGGATCATGCGGCTGGAGCAGCAGGCCCAGCGGATGGGCCAGTAACCGCCCAGCCCCGAGGGGCCCACCCACAACAGATGCAGGAGGGGTACCCAGCGCCACCATGGCGTTGGGTACCCCTCCTGCATCTGTCCTCGGCCCGCCCCGGCAGGGCCTGCATCTCTTCCTTTCCCCATTCAGTCCCGACGGGAGCCTCGTCGCGTCCCTCAGCGGCCCATGCTGCGGAAGCGTTCCCGGCGTCGGGCCAGGCGCTCGTCGTCGGGCATGTCCAAGAGCTCGTGCAGGTGGTGCGCGACGGCCTCCCCCACCGCGTGGCAGAAGACCTCGGCGCCGTCGCCGGACATCTCGTCGGGCTCGCTGACCACCTCGTCCACCACGCCGTCCCGCTCCAGGTCAAAAGCGCCCAGCCGCTGGCGACGCGACATCTCGGCCGCCATGTCAGAGCTGCGGTGCACAATGGCGCTGGCCCCCTCCGGCGGCAGCGGCGCCAGCCAGCCCTTGCCGGCGCACAGCATCCGGTCGGCCGGGAGCATCGCCAGGGCGGCGCCACCACCACCCTGCCCCAGGATCACCGAGACGGTGGGCACCGGCAGGTCGGCCAGCCAACCCAGGGTGCGGGCAATCTCGCCGGCCAGGGCCATCTCCTCGGCCTGCTGGGTCAGCGCCGCGCCGGGGGTGTCGATGATGCTGACCACCGGCAGGTTCAGCTCGTCGGCCAGCCGGAATCCTCGTCGGGCCAGCCGCAACCCGGCCGGGGAGAGTGGCTCGCCGTGGCTGGCGGACCGGTCGTGCCCCACCAGCACGCATGGGATGTCGCGGAACTTGGCCAGGCCGACGCGCACCGCCGGATCCACCTGGCCGTCACCGGTGCCGCTGAACCACACCATGTCCGTGCACTCGAAGTGCGCCAGGTCCACCAGGCCCGGCCGCGCACTGTCCCGGGTGGCCTGCACGGACTCCCACGGATCGGCGTCGGTCACCAGGCTGGCGGCCTCGCGACGCACCACCCGCGGGCCGGTCCGTGGCGCGCCGGCGGCCGACAGCAGGGTGGCCCAGACCGCGCGCAACTCGTCGTTGGGCACGACGGCGTCGACGATCCCGCGCTGCTGCAGGTTCTCGGCGCGCTGGATGCCCTCCGGGATCATCTCCCCGGCAATCGCCTCCTGGGCGCGCGGCCCCAGGAAACCCACCAGCGCCCCCGGTTCGGCCGTCGTGTACTGGCCCAGGGATCCCCACGACGCCAGTACCCCGCCGGTGGTGGGGTGGCGCAGGTGCACCAGGTAGACCAGCCCGGCGTGGCGGTGGGCCTGCACCGCCTGCCCGATCTTGACCATCTGCACGAAGGCGGCGGTGCCCTCCTGCATCCGGGTGCCGCCGGAGCACGGCGCGGCCAGCAGCGGGATCCGCTCGGCGGTGGCGCGGTCCACGGCCTGCAGGATCAGGTCGCTGGCGGCGTGCCCCACCGATCCGCCCAGGAAGCGGAATTCGCCCACCACCAGGGCCACCCGACGCCCGTCCAGTGTGGCCTCACCGGTGAGCACTGACTCGTCCAGCCCGGTCTTCTCCCGAGCTGCAGCCAGCTCGGCGGCATAGTCCGGGTCATCCGGGGTCTCCAGTGGCAGCCGCCACGGGGTGAAACTGCCCTCGTCGACGACGGTCTGGACAAACTGGGTGGCGCTGAGACGGGTGGACATCGCTGGCTCCTTCGGACGCGGGACGCCGTCGTCTCGCTGGCACCAAAGTAATTGGCCCACCCCGTCCAGCAACAGCCCCGTGCCAGTGGGCGGGCAGTGCTGGCTTGTACCCGCCGGAAACAGCCACGGCGATCCCCGGGAAAATTGCCCGGGGGCCGCCCGATAGGCTGGCGCCATGCCGAAGCCCATCCTGCTGCTCAACTGCGGATCGTCCAGCATCAAGTACCAGATGATCGACGCTGACACCGAAGACGTGATGGCCGTGGGCCTCGTGCAGAAGGTCGGTGAACCGACGCCGGGCACCATCGATCATGAGGTGGACGGCGAGGAGTTCCACGACAGCACGTACTTCCCCAGCCACACCGAGGCGATCGCCGCCGTGGTGAAGATGTTCGACAACTACGGCCCGGACATCACCGACGCCGTCGCCGTCGGCCACCGCACGGTGCATGGCGGCACCGACTTCAACTCCACCACCATCATTGACCAGGCGGTGATCGACAAGCTGGTGCACCTGTCCGGCCTGGCCCCGCTGCACAACCCGCCCGGCATCGCCGGCATCCGGGCCGCCCGGGAGATCCTGCCCGACGTGCCGCACGTCGCCATCTTTGACACCGCCTTCTTTGCCGAACTGCCGCGCGCCGCGCACACCTACGCCATTGACCAGCAGCTGGCCCACGAGCACCAGATCCGTCGCTACGGCTTCCACGGCACCTCGCACCAGTACGTCAGCGGGCAGGCGGCCAAGTTCCTGGGCAAGGACATCTCCGAGCTGAAGCAGATCGTCTGCCACCTGGGCAATGGCGCGTCGGTTTCCGCCATCGACGGCGGTCACCCGATCGAGACGTCGATGGGCCTGACCCCGCTGCAGGGCCTGGTGATGGGCACCCGCTCCGGCGACGTCGACCCGGGCCTGCACGCCTACCTGGCGCGCGAGATGAAGCTGGACACCGCCGAGGTGGATTCCCTTCTGAACAAGCGTTCCGGGATGCTGGGGCTGACCGGCAAGACCGACATGCGCGACATCGCGAAGCTGATTGCCGAGGGCGACGAGAATGCCCAGATCGGCATGGAGGTCTACGTCCACCGCCTGGTGGGCTACCTGGGCAACTACATCGCCCACCTGGGCGGGATCGACTGCATCACCTTCACCGCCGGCGTCGGGGAGAATGCCGCCGATGTCCGCAAGGCCGTGGTGGACAAGCTGGGCTACTTCGGCGCCGTGCTGGACGACGACGCGAACCTGGTGCGTTCCAAGGAGCCGCGGCGGATCTCCACCCCGGAGTCCAGAGTGGAGATCCTGGTGATCCCCACCAATGAGGAGCTGGCCATGGTGCGGGAGACCATCAAGGCGATCGGCGCCTGAGATGGCCGTCCTGGTGCAGATGAACTTCGCCCACCACGGGCCGTGGGGCTCCGAGATGTCCGACGGCTTCCGGGAGCTCGCGTCGACGATCAACGACGAGCCGGGCTTCCTGTGGAAAGTGTGGATCGAGGACCAGCCCGGCGAACTCTCCGGCGGTATCTACGTCTTCGACAGCCGGCAGCACGCAGAGGCCTATGTCGCGATGCACCGCGAGCGCATGGCCGGCTTCGGCGTGACCGCCATTGAAGTGCACTTCTTCGACGTGAACGAGCCGCTCAGCATCCTGAACCGGGCGACGCTGGCCGGCTGCTGAGGCCGTGCCCCGCCCTCGTCGCCGACTGGGGGGGTCAGCGACGACGGGCGGTGGCCAACGGCGTCCGGGATCAGGCCTCGAAGACAGCTTCCTCGATGAAGCGCTCCTGGTGCGTCTGGCGCCGCGCCGTCTCCTTGGACAGGAAGATGGCGAGCATTGCTTTGAGCACCACTACAACCGCTGGCAGCCGACCACTCCGGAGGGCTTCAGCGGCACCATCGTGTGGCTGGCCAGCTGACCGAGCCCACCTCCCGGTCCCCGAGCCCGTCGAGGGGGCCTCACTGCAAAACTGGACTTCCCGGCATCGACGCCGGAACACCACGAAGGAGAGAGCAATGCCCGAGCCGATCAAGGTTGCCAACGCCGGAGACATCGAGGACGAGGAGGCCATCATCGTCGACGGCGAGACCAATGGCACCGGCGAGGACATCGCCGTCTTCTTCTCCGACGGCAACTACTACGCGCTGAATGACGTCTGCACGCACGAGACCGCGTCGCTGGCCGACGGCTGGATCGAGGGCGACGAGGTGGAGTGCCCGCTGCACTCGGCCAAGTTCTGCCTGTCCACCGGCGCCGCCAAGTGCCTGCCGGCCAGCATCCCCGCCAAGACCCACAAGGTGGAGGTGCGCGGCGACGAGATCTGGCTCCACCCCGGCACCCCCGTCGAGGGCGCGGCCCTCGCGGCCGAGTGATGCCGATGAAGGTCGTCATCGTCGGCGGCGGGCTGGCCGGTTTCACCACCGCCCAGGAGCTGCGCAAGCTGGGCAGCGAGGCCGAGATCACCATCATCGACCCGGAGGGCCTGCCCTATGACCGGCCTCCGCTCAGCAAGGAGTTCCTGACCGGCCAGCAGCCCGCCGAGAAGCTCCCCTTCGTGCCGCAGGAGTGGTATGAGGAGAACGGGGTCACGATGATCACCGGCCGGGCCACCGCGATCGACGGCAAGGAACTGACCGTCACCCTCGCGGACGGTCAGGTGCTGGAGGCCGACGAGATCGTGCTCGCGATGGGAGGCCGGCCGCGCCCGCTGCCGATTCCCGGCGGCGAACTGCCCGGCATCTGCACCCTGGTGACCAGGTCCCAGGCCAGCCAGCTGCGGGAGCAGCTGACGCCCGGCCGTCGGATCTGCATCATCGGCGCCGGCCTGATCGGCTCCGAGGTTGCCTCGACGGCCGTTGCCGCGGGCTGCGACGTGACCCTGGTCAGCTCCTCACCGGTGCCTGGTGTGCCGCTGTGGGGTCGGCCGCTGGCCGAGCGGCTGCACCAGATGCACACCGACAAGGGCATTCGGGTGATCAATGCCGTGCCGCATGAGGTGGAGCAGGCCGGGGAGGGCTTCCGGGTCCACCTGTCCTGTGAGGAGACCGTCGAGGCGGACACGCTGCTGGCCAGCATCGGCACCGTGAACGAGTGCGAGCTGGCCGAGACCGCGGGGGTGACCGTCGACGGCGGCATCATCGTGGACCAGCGTCAGCAGACCTCCATCCCGCACGTCTGGGCGGTGGGCGACGTCGCCCGGATGCTGCGCCCCGACGGTTCGGTGGTGCCCGGGCATGGCCACTGGGAGACGGCGATGCACTCCGGCCAGCGGCTGGCCGCGGTGTTGACGGGCGGCAGCGTCACGGAGCCGGCGGCGCCCTGGATGTGGTCGGATCGCCACGGGGTGCACGCCGAGGCCGTCGGCGGCCTGGCCGGTGGCCAGCTGATCACCCGGGAGGTGGACGGCGTGCCGGTGGCCTCGTTCAACCTGGACATCGAGGGGCGGATGGTGGGCGCCGCGGCCATCGACGGTGGCAACACCGTGCGCGCCGCCCGTCGGATCATCGACCGGGGGATCATCGTCGACCCCGAGAAGCTGGCTGACGCCTCGATCGACCTGAAGAAGCTGACCCGCTGAGGCGGGGGCGTCGCTGGGCCTCAGCCCTGCCGGGCGACTCCCTTGGGCAGACCGATCCTCCCGGCGAAGGCCGTCATCCAGGCCGCCCCGGCAACGGCGATTCCGCCGATCGCCAGCACCGCGGCCTGGACGCTGACCGTCGCCACCAGCAGCGAGATCAGCAGCGGCCCGCCCAGCACACCCACATTGCTGAACAGCGCCCAGACCCCCCAGGAAGCGGCCGCGCCCCTGGCTGGGGCTCAGGTCGGCGCCGATCGTCATGTTCACCCCGGCGCCCAGACCATTGCCGACGGCCATCACGACGACGGCCAGCACCATGCCCACCAGCCCCCACCAGGCGCTGAACGGAACCACCAGCAGGAAGCCGGTGCCGTAGATCAACAGGCAGGTGATCAGGATCATCGCCCGGCCCAGCCGGTCCTTGAGGTAACCGCCGGGGAACATCAGGATGATCTCGATTGCCGCACCGGCGGCGATCACCAGCGAGATGGTGGATTCATGCAGACCGATGTGCACGCCCCAGAGCTGCACGGTCACGGGCTGCGCGACGCGGGCGACGGCCAGGGTGGTGATGGCTATCCCCGCCAGGATCACCCGGCTCCAGCGGACACCGCTGGGCGAGGAGGCCTCGACAGGCTCGGCCATCGTGGTTGGTTCGGCGCGCACGTCACCACCAGCGGCCTCGACAGGCTGGGCCATCGTGGTTGCGTGGGCAGCGACGGAACCACGGTCCCCGCGCCTGTCGAGGGGTTGGGCGGCCACCACGGACCCTTCCGGGCGATAGAGGATCGCGACGGCCAGCACCGCGCAGAGCACGCTCAGCACGAAGACGCTCCACAGCGGCAGCCAGAGCAGAAGCACACCGCCCACCAGCGGGCCGATCAGGTTGCCGATCCGCATGGTGCCGCCCAGCGCGGTCATTGCCCTGCCCACCTCGTCGGGGCCGACGTGATCCGCGGTGTAGGCCTGCCGAGCCAGGCTCCAGATGTTCATCGCGGGTGCCCGGCCGAAGGCGGCGGCCATGAACAGCACCAGCGCCCCACGCCCGCCCCAGACCAGCGCGGCTATGGTCACGGCGGTGAAGACGGCGATCACCCCGGTGGCCAGCAGCATCGCGCGCTTGTCACCCAACCGGTCGATCAGCCGGCCGGCATGCACCGTCGTCGCCAAACCGATCCCACCGACGATCGCAACGATGGCCGCCGCCAGCGACGCGGAGGCGCCCAGCTGCATCGCGGCCAGTACCTGCACCGGTACCGTCGCCCCGCCAGCAACGCCGATCAGCAGCGACGGGGCCAGGATCGGCCAGAACAGCCGTCGATACAGGGAGGGAACGCGCACCCGGTCAACTGTGCCACGACCGGGGCTGCCCACAGCCAGGTCCGACGTGCGCCGGGGCTCAGGCCTGCAGCTCGTGCGCCAGGGCGTCCAGCTCGGCCCCGCCGGCCATCTCCGCGGTCAGCTGGTCCAGCGTGATCGACTCCTTGGTGCCGTCCAGGCTCACCCGCCCCAGCTTCAGCACGACGAAGTGGTCGCCCACCAGCCAGGCGTGGTTGGGGTTGTGGGTGATGAAGACCACCGCGACGCCGGCCTGGCGGGCCTTGGCGATGTAGCGCAGCACCACGCCGGACTGCTTCACGCCCAGCGCGGCGGTCGGCTCGTCCAGCACCAGCACCTTGGCGCCGAAGTGCACCGCCCGGGCGATCGCGACGCACTGGCGCTGCCCGCCGGACAATGACCCGACGGGGGTCTCCAGGTCCGGGATGTCGATCCCCATCCGGCGCATCGCGTCGCCGCTGATCTGCTTCATCCGGGCGATGTCCAGCCGGCCGAAGGGCTTGCGGGTCAGCTCATTGCCCAGGAAGAAGTTGCGCCAGACCGCCATCAGCGGCGCCAGCGCCAGGTCCTGGTAGACCGTCGCGATCCCGGCGGCCTGGGCATCCCGGGGGGAGCCGAAGCGGGTGGGTTCGCCGGCCACCAGCAGTTCCCCCGACGAGTGCTCGTGCAACCCCGCAATGATCTTGATCAGGGTGGACTTGCCGGCGCCGTTGTCACCCAGCACGCAGGTGACCTCACCGGCGCGAGCCACCAGGTTCACCCCGCGCAGCGCCTCGACATTCCCGTAGCTCTTCCCCGCGTCCTTGAGTTCCAAGATCGCGGTCTCCCCAGCCCCGGATCCTTCCGAGGCCGTGGATGGGACTGGATCTTCCTCTGACGAGCGCAGCTCCGAGCCTGCGAGGAGCGAGACGCGCGAGTCCTTCGGGGGGTTCAAGGGGGGTCGTCCCCCCTTGCTCTGCTCAGCACTCATCGCTGTTCCGCCTTTCGCTTCAGCCAGACATTCAGCAGCGTGGAGGCCAGGAGCATCACGCCCAGGAAGGTCTTGAACCAGTCGGGATTCCAGCCGGCGTAGTTGATGCCCAACTGGGTCATGCCGTAGATCAGCGCCCCGACGGAGGCACCGACGACGGACCCGAAGCCACCATTCATCAGGCAGCCGCCGATCACCGCGGCGATGATGTAGATGAACTCCTTGCCGACACCCTCACCGGACTGCACCACGCCGTAGCCGAACAGCAGGTGCATCCCGCTCAGCCAGGCACAGAAGCCGACGAACAGATAGAGCGCCACCTTGGTGCGTCGCACCGGCACACCGGAGGCGCGGGCGGCGGACTCGTCGCCGCCGACGGCCAGCACCCAGTTGCCCTGCCGGGTGCGCAGCATGATCCATGCCCCCACCAGGGTGAGCAGCAGCCAGAAGAGCAGGGTGATCCGCAACGTGATGGTGTGCCCGCCGAAGTTCAGCGCAAACTGGGCGGCAAACAGCTTGCGGGCGGATTCCCAGCCCTCCATGTCGCTGATCGACGCCGAGGCGACGCCGCCGCTGACCCAGCGGGTCACACCCAGATTCACGCCCTGCAGCACGAAGAAGGTGCTCAGGGTGGTGAGGAAGCTGGGCAACTTGGTGCGCACCAACAACAACCCGTTGACCAGGCCAATCGCCAATGTCACCAGCAGCGCCAGCAGCACCCCCACCCAGACGTTCAGGTTGAACCACCAGCTGAGCAGGGCCGCGGCCAGACCGGCGGTGGTGACCAGCACGCCGGCCGAGAGGTCGAACTCCCCACCGATCATCAACATGGCAATGGGAACGGCCATCATGCCGATGGTCGACGCCTGGTAGAGGATTGTCCCGATGTTGTCCAGGTTCCGGAAGCTGGGGGCGACGGCCAGGAAGAAGACCATGATCGCCAGCCCGCCCACCAGGGACCCGATCTCCGGGCGCACCAGCAGCCGGGTGGCCAGGGAACGCTCGCGGGTCCGGTCGTCGGCCACCTGTTCGCCCAGTGGGTCACCATTCCCAGGCCCGCCCTCTGCTGTGGCGACGGCACCTGTTTCCTGCGCACTCATCGCTTGCCCGCCGCGGCGTAGGTGGCGACGCTGTCCACATTGGACTTGTCAATGAAGGCGGGCCCGGTCAGCGTCGCGGTGCCGCCGCCAATCGAGTTGCCATTGGTCTTGTAGAGCCACAGCGCGTCGACGGCCAGGTAGCCCTGCAGGTAGGGCTGCTGGTCCACCGCGAAGGCGATGCTGCCGTCCTGAATGGCCTTGACCAGCTCGGCATTGGTGTCGAAGGTGGCGACCTTCGCGCTCGACTTGGCCTCCTTGACCGACTTCACGGCGGTCAAGGCGACGGATGCCTTGAGCCCCAGCACGGTGTCGATCTGCTTGTCCTGCTGCAGCTTGGCGGTGATCTTGGTCTCGACGTCGGCGATGTCAGTGCCGGTGACATAGAGCGTCTCGGTGGTGGGCAGCACCTGCTTCACGCCGGCGCAGCGGGATTCATTGCCCACATTGCCCTGCTCGTGCAGGATGCACAGCACCTTCTGCGCCCCGTCGGCCTTGAGCTTCTCGCCGGTCTTCTGGCCGGCCACCTTGTCCTCCTGGCCGAAGAAACCCTGCACGCCCAGCCCCTGCCAGACGTCGACGCCGCCGTTCAGCGCGGTGACCGGGACGCCAGCCTTGACGGCCGCCTTGACCGCCGGGGTCATCTGCTCCGGCTTGGACAGGGTGACGGCAATCCCGTCCACCTTCTTGTCCACCGCGGCATTGACCAGGTTGGCCTGCTCGGCACCCTCCGGGCTGGCCTGGTACTCCAGCGCGATGCAGTCCTTCTTGGCGGCGTCCTCCGCGCCCTTGCGCACCAGGTCCCAGAAGTCGTCGCCGGGAGCGGAGTGGGTGATCATCGTGACCTTCATGGTGGTGCTGGCGCAGCCACCGCCGGCGGCCGACTTCTCGGCGGCCGCTCGGCCACCGGTGGCCGAGCAACCAGCCATCAGCAGGAGGGAGGCCACGATGGCCAGGCTGGGGATCAGACGGGACTTCACGGGGTTCTCCTGTGGGGAGAGGTGACAAGGACAGGTGACAAAGGTCATCATTGTCACTGTACCCCGGCCGTTGCGCTGATAGCTTGGCTTCCATGCCCAGCAGCCTCCCGGTGGTGGTGGACCGCACCAGTCCTGTCCCGCTCTACCATCAACTGGCCGAACAGTGGGCCGGCGCCATCCGCAGCGGGGCATTGAAGCCGGGCGACCCCTTCGAGAACGAGCTGGCGCTGGTGGCCCGCCTCCACCTGTCCCGCCCCACCATCCGCAAGGCGATCAACGAGCTGGTCCGTCAGGGCCTGCTGGTGCGACGACGTGGCGTGGGCACCCACGTCGCGCGGCAGGTGGTGGGCAAGAAGGACTCCCTGACTCCGCTCTTCGACGAGTTGCAGGGCGCCGGCCGGGATCCGCGCACCGAGGTGCTGCGGCTGCAGGCCTCCCGCCCCAACCGGCTGGCCGCGGAGGCCCTGGGCTTGGCGCCGGGCACCCCGCTGGTCTACCTGGAGCGGCTGCGCTACAGCGACGGGATTCCCCTGGTGGTCCTGCGATCCTGGCTGCCACCGGACTTCCACGACGTGACCGCCGACGACTTCACCGGCCGGAGCCTCTATGCGGTGCTGGCCGAACGCGGGCATGACAAGGCCGAGGTGCAGCAACGGATCGGGGCTCGGTTGCCCACCGCCCGGGAACGGCGCCTGCTGGGCCTGACCCGGGCCGACGCGGTCCTCACGGTGCAGTGGCTCAGCCACGGCGCCGACGGCAAGGGCCTGGAGTATGGGGAGCACTCCTACCGGGGCGACTCCTACGTGGTGGACAACACGCTGCGCCGGGGCTGAGCCCGGGGCGTGCGCCCCGTCTCAGGCGAAGGTGGCGTAGACCTGCTTGGTCAGCTGGGCCAGCTCGACGGCCTTGGTCTGGTCCGTGCCCTGCAGCCACAGCACCCCACCGTCGAGCGGGGCGAAGCAGCTGGTCACCCCGTCGGCGGTGCCGCAGGTGGCCAGTCCGTCGGTGACCTTGCCGGAGAGCTTGCCCACCACCTTCGTGAACTCCAGGTTTGGAGACAGGGTCATCATCACCATGTCGTCCTGCGAGCCGCCGGTGTACATCCCGTTGTTGCCGGTGTAGTTGCCAACCTTGGCGGGCAGCGTGGCGGTGGCGAACTTCTTGACGCCGGCCGGCAGGCTGGCCGCGGCGCTGGCCTGGCTGGCCGCCGTACGGGCCTGGCTCGCTGCGGGACTGGCCGGGCTGGCCGCCGTGCTCTGTGACCCGTCACCAGTGACGGCGGCCTCCGGCGTGGTGGCGTCGGTGGCCTCGGACGCGCTCGGCTGTCCACCGGCGGTGCCGGCCACCTCACCGGGGGCCGACGACGAGCTGGCGGGGCTGGTGGTGGCCGGGGTGTCCTGGCTCCCCCCGCAGGCAGCCAACGGGATCACCAGGGCCAGGGCGGCCGTGGCCAGGACGGTGCGGCGGATGGACATGGGAAACTCCTTCTGGTGACAGCCTCCGGTCAGACCCGGGGCGCCGACGTCGGCGTCAACTCCGTCAGCCTAGCCTCCGGGCGACCGGCCCGGAGGCTCCCGGCCACGACCCGTGAAATGCGACGCCCCTCGCGGTGCCGTAAGTTTGGGGCATGGCAACAGCTCTGGTCACCGGTGGCACCTCCGGCATCGGCAACGCCTTCGTCCGGGTTCTCGCGGCCCGCGGGGACGACGTCGTGATCGTCGCCCGGGACACCGAACGGATGAATGCCCTTGCCGCGGAACTGTCCTCCGCGCACGGGGTGCAGGTGGAATGCCTCACCGCTGACCTGTCGAAGCCCGAGGACGTGACCCGGGTGGCCGACTGGATCGAGGACCCGGCGCATCCGCTGGACCTGGTGGTGAACAATGCCGGCTTCGGGCTGCACGCCAAGCTGCTGGACAAGGACCAGTTGGAGACCCAGCGCCGTGCGATGGACGTGATGTGCTTCGCCGTGCTGCAGCTGTCCGGCGCCGCCGGGCGCGCGATGGCGGCCCGCGGCAGCGGCCGGATCATCAATGTCTCCTCCACCAGCGCATGGATCTTCAGCGGCAACTATTCGGCGATCAAGGCGTGGGTGCTGAGCTACACCCAGGCGTTGGGGATCGAGCTGAAGGGCACGGGGGTCACCGCGACCGCGCTGTGCCCGGGTTGGGTGCACACCGAATTCCACCAGCGGGCCGGGATCAGCTCGGACAATCTGCCCGGCGTCGTCTGGGTGGATCCCGACGTGCTGGTGCGCGAGGCCCTGGCCGACGCGGAGGCGGGCAAGCCGATCTCCATCCCCACCGCCAAGTGGAAGGTTGCCATCGGGGTGGCCACCCATGGCCCTCGGGGTTTCATCCGCTGGTTCTCCGGCAAGCTCTCGTCGAGCAGGCACAAGAAGTGAACGCCTTCACCGATCGGATCAAGTTCCCCGGGGGTGAGCGCGCACGCTATCGCTCCAAGCCGTTGGCCACGACGCGCAGCAGCGCCCAACTGCTGCTGCTCAAACCGGCCATCTGGCGGTTGTTGGACGTCCACGTCGTCGGCCAGGAGAACTTGGATGATCTGGAGGGCGCCTTCATTGCGGTGGCCAACCATTCCAGCCACTTCGACGCCCCGCTGATCATCGGCTCGCTGCCGCGTCGGTTGTCGCAGTTCCTCTCCGCCGGCGCCGCCGCGGACTACTTCTTCGACGCCTGGTGGAAGGCCGCCCCCACCGCCCTGTTCTTCAACGCCTTCCCGGTGGACCGCAAGGGCACCCGGGGCCGAAAGGGCCTGGCCGGCAGCCTGCTGAGCGACGGGGTGCCGCTGCTCCTCTTCCCGGAGGGCACCCGCTCCCGCACCGGCGCGATGGCTCCCTTCAAGCCCGGCGCCGCCGCGTTGTGCATCAGCCGCAAGGTGCCCGCCGTGCCGATCGCCCTGGTGGGTGCCTACGCCGCCTGGCCGTCGACCCAGAAGACGCTGCCGCTGAACCGGCCCACCGTGCACGTGGTGATCGGCGCCCCGATGCACCCCCACCCGGGTGAGATCGCCCACCAGTTCAACGAGCGGATGCGACGCCAGGTGCTGGAGCTGCACGATTCCACCGCCCGCGCCTATGGCATGAAGACGCTCGCCGAATACGCCCACACCGCCGCCCTGGAGAAGGCGAAGACCACCGAGAACAAGGAGAAGCCGTGACCGCTTCCAAGCCCGCCGCCCCCGCCAAGTACCAGAAGTGGTGGGGTTGGGGCGCCGATGGAGACAAGCCCTATGCCGTCGCCGACAAGCCGAAGTTCCCGCCCTTCGCGATGGAGCGGCTGGGCGTGGACATCCTGGCCAAGGACTTGGAGGAGCCCCAGCTGGCCGACATCGACGTCCCGGCCAGCATTCTGGGCGAAGAGCTGAAGGCCCAGCTGGTGGGCACCGTCGGCGAGGCCAATGTCCGCACCGACGACGAGATGCGCGTCGTGCACGCCTACGGCAAGGGTGTCCGTGACCTGGTGCGGGTGCGCCGCGGCATCCTGGGCCGGGTGCCCGACGTCGTGGTCTACCCCGGCAGCTCCGCCGAGGTGGAGGCCGTGATGGAGGCCTGCCTGCGCGCCGATGCCGTGCTGATCCCCTATGGCGGCGGTTCCAACATCGTCGCCGCGCTGGAGGCCGAGCCAGGCGAGCAGCGCGTGGTGGTGACCGTCGACATGGGCCGGATGAACAAGGTGCTGCAGATCGACGAGACCGCGGAGATCGCGCTGATCCAGGCCGGCGCCCTGGGCCCAGACATGGAGGAGCAGCTGAACGCCAAGGGCTGGACCCTGGGCCACTTCCCGGACTCCTTCATGTGGTCCACCGTCGGTGGCTGGATCGCGACCCGCTCCACCGGCTCCCAGTCGGACAAGTACGGCGACATCGCCGACATCACCCGCGGGCTGGAGATGGTGATGCCCGCCGAGCCCGGTTCCGAGCGACGCACCCAGGTGCTCAGCCTGCGGCCGCTGCCGTCCTACTCCTCGGGACCGAGCGTGCGGGAGATGGTGCTGGGTTCGGAGGGCCGGCTGGGGATCATCACCCAGGCGTGGATGCAGGTGCACCGGATTGCGGAGGCCCGCGAGATCCAAGCCTACTTCTACCCCACCTACGACGCCGGCCTGAAGGCCGCCGAGCTGATTGCCCACTCCGACGCCAAGCCGATGATGCTGCGTGTCTCCGACGCCGCCGAGACCCAGTTCTCCATGGCGAACGGCAAGAAGTCCAGCAAGAAGAGCCACTACATCAACAAGGCCATGCAGAAGGTGATGGAGGCCAAGGGCTGGAACCTGGAGGAGATCTGCATCTCCTTCGTGGGCTTCGAGGGCAGCCCGGTGCACGTGCGCTACGCCAAGAGCGTCGTGAACAAGATCGTGCGCGCACAGGGCGGCATGAACGTCGGCAAGGGCCCCGGCACCCTGTTCGACCAGAAGAAGTACGACATCCCCTACATCCGGGACTTCCTGCTGAACATGGGCATCCCGGCCGATGTGAGCGAGACCTCGACGCCGTGGAGCCGCACCAAGGAGATCCACGACGAGACGGTCAAGGCCGCAGAGAAGGCCTTCGCCGAGACCGGGCACAAGGGTTTCATCATGTGCCACATCTCCCACAGCTACCACGCGGGCGCCTGCCAGTACTTCACCTTCGCCGTCGCCGACGGCTCGGAGAACAACATGGCCACCTATGACCACGTGAAGCGCGCGGTGCAGCAGTCCTTCATGGACCACGGCGGGACGGTCAGCCACCACCACGGTGTGGGTGAGGAGCATTCGCCGTGGATGGAGCAGGACATCTCCCCGGCCGGCGTGCACATCCAGAGGAAGCTGTTCGAGGGCGTGGACCCGGGCAAGAACCTGAACCCGGGCAAGATCGTCCACGACGGGCGCCCCGGGATCAGCACCAACTCCGACGACGCCTGAGTTCCGGCCCACCCGAGAGGGTTCGACAAGCTCGGCCGCTGTGGTTGCTCCAACCACGGCGGCCGTTCCCTGTCTCAGGGACGGATCGCTGGCCTGACCACGGTGGCCGCCATTCGACAAGTCGACGATCCGCCCGTCGAGGCCCCCGCCGGCGGCAACCTGCTGCCAAAGTTGGCGGCCCTGTGGACACAGAAACCGATTGGACACGTTCAAATCGCAAAAAGTCTGCCAACTTTGGCGTGCCCTCCGGACAGGACGGCCCACATCCGGCTTGCGTGCGGCCCCAGCGTCGATCCGTGAGGCGGGCGTGGGCTTCCGGTAGCCTCGAAGGGTGACGATCACCGTGCGCCAGATCACCGCCGCCGAGCACCTCGCCTTCGTCGAGGCCAAGGCCGCGGACCGCAACTACCCCACCACCGTGAGCTTCCTGCAGCTGCCCGCCTGGGCCAAGGTCAAGCCGGAATGGGGCTCGGAGTCGCTGGGCTTCTTCGACGGCTCGGAGCTGATCGGCGCCGGGCTGGTGCTCTACCGCCAGCTGCCCAAGCTGAAGCGCTACCTGGCCTACCTGCCCGAGGGCCCGGTGGTCGACTGGCTGCGCGATGACCTGGATGAGATCCTCACCGCGCTGGCCGAGCACGTGAAGGCCAAGGGAGCCTTCGGGGTGCGGATCGGCCCGGCCATCGTCGAGCACGCCTGGGGTCCGGACACCATCAAGACCGCCGTCGCCGACCAGAACCTGACCCGGCTCAGCCAGGCCACCCCAGACGTCACCAATTCCGACGTCGCCAAGGTCTCCGAAACCCTGCGCCAGCTCGGGTGGAAGGCGCCCAAGGACGGCGAGGGTTTTGCCGCCGGACAGCCCAAGTTCAACTTCCAGCTGCCGCTGACCCACGACGACGGCACCCCCAAGACCGCCGACGAGGTGCTCAAGGGGATGAACCAGCTGTGGCGACGCAATATCAAGAAGGCCGACAAGGCGGGCGTCGAGATCATCCGCGGCACCCGGGATGATCTGGCCGCCTTCCACGAGGTCTACCTGGTCACCGCGGAACGCGACCACTTCCACCCCCGCCCGCTGGGCTACTTCCAGACCATGTGGGACGCACTCAACGGGGAGAAGGAAGACCGGATGCGGGTCTACCTGGCCAAGCACGAGGGCGACGTGGTGGCCGCCACCACCTGGATCGGGGTCGGCAAGCACACCTGGTACTCCTACGGCGCCAGCTCCAATTCCAAGCGCGAGGTGCGCGGCAGCAACCGGATCCAGTGGCAGATG
Organism: Luteococcus sp. H101; assembly: GCF_038433155.1. Classification (NCBI taxonomy): domain Bacteria; kingdom Bacillati; phylum Actinomycetota; class Actinomycetes; order Propionibacteriales; family Propionibacteriaceae; genus Luteococcus; species Luteococcus sp. H101. The sequence goes on along the minus strand of NZ_JBCDMW010000034.1, from coordinate 23,442 downwards.
ATCCAGGATTCGCTGGCGGCCGGCGCGACGGTCTACGACCTGCGCGGGATCACCGAGGGGATTGCCGCCGACGACCCGGAGATCGGCCTGATCCAGTTCAAGGTGGGCACCGGCGGCCGCGCCGTCGACTACCCGGGCGAATGGGACCTGCCGCTCAACAAGGCGCTCTACCTGGCCTTCGACGCCTACATGAACCGGGACAAGCTGAAGGGCGCCGTGGCGCAGAAGACCGCCGCCGCCAAGGGGTTGGCGGGCAAGGGTTTGGCAAGCAAGGTGCGGCCGGCCAAGGGTGCCGTCGTCGCTTCCGACGAGCACCAGAACGGGCCGGCCCAACCGGAAGCACCCCAGAGCGAACAATCACCAAGCGAACAGGCCCAGCCGGGCGCGGCAGCCGACGGTGCGAAGGCCGAGCAGCCCATTGCCCGGGCCGAGGCTCCTGCGGCCACAGCTCCCAAGCGGGCCCGGGCCGAGGAACCGGAGTTCTCTCCCGGCGCCCCCACCCGGGAATCGGCCGAGCCGGCCCGCGGCGAGGAGGCCCAGCAGTGAGCCTCGCCCTGCAGATCGACACCGAGGCCTGGCGCGCCCACCTGCGCAATTTCGCCGAGCAGGCGCCCGGGCTGGTGCCGGTCGCCAAGGGAAATGGCTATGGCTACGGCCTGGAGCGGCTGGCGCAGGAGGCCACCCTGCTCAGTCAGCAGCCCGACGGGCCGCAGGTGCTGGCCGTCGGCACCCAGCCGGAGGTGGCCACGGTCCGTGCGGGTGGCTGGGGCGGCGACGTCGTCGTGCTCACCCCGTGGAGCCCGTTCGACGGCAAGGAGATCCTGCGCGACGAGCACGTGATCAGCACCATCGCCCGGCTGGATGATCTGGCCGCCGCGCAGGCGGTCAACCCGCGTGCCCGGGTGGTGCTGGAGGTGATGACCTCCATGCGTCGGCACGGGCTGGGCGTCGACGAGCTGCAGCGCGCCGCCGAGCGGCTGGGCGAGTTGCGGGTGGCGGGCTGGACCATCCACCTGCCGATGGTGGCCGACGACCGGCTGCGCGAGGCCCGGGCTCTGACCGCCGCCGCACTGGCCGCACACCGCGCCCCGCTGTGGCTCTCCCACCTCACCGCCGCCGAATACGACACCCTGCGCGATGAGGTCGGCGTCGACTGCCACCTGCGGGTGGGCACCAAGCTGTGGCTGGGCGCGCCCAGGACCCGTCGCACCACGGCGCGGGTGCTGGACATGCACCGGGTCCGCCGGGGCGAGCGGGTCGGCTACTGGCAGCGACGGATGCCCTCCGACGGCTGGGTGGTGGTGCTCAGCGGCGGCACCGCCAACGGGATCGCCCTGGAGGCCCCCACGTCGGCCGCGACCCTGCGCCAGCGGGCCATCACCATGGTCTCCGGCTCGATGGAGGCGCTCGGCTTTGCCCTCAGCCCGTACACCCTGGCCGGGAAGAAGCGCTTCTTCGTGGAACCGCCGCACATGCAGAGCTCACTGGTCTTCCTGCCCGGCGCCGGCTCGGTGGCCGTGGGCGACGAGATCCCCGTCGAGGTGCGGCTGACCACGGTCACGGTCGACGAGATCCGGGGCTGATCCAGCCCAAGCCCCCAGCTCAATCCCCCGGCTCCAAAGGCCCGGCCCAACTCCCTGATCCCAAGGCCCGGCCCAACTCCCAGCCTCCAGGGCTCCGGCCCAAGCCGGTCCCCAGCTCAGGTCCACTCCCGCTCGGGTTTGGTTTTCCCGCGTCGGATTGATCCGACGCGGGAAAACGAAACCCGAGCGGCGGCCAGCGAGCGGCGGAAGATGACCGGACGAGCGTGAGCGACGAAGCATCAGCGAGCGCCTGCGAAGGGGTGCTCAGTCCTCGTCGTGGATGGTGGGCACCCGGATCGGCTCCGGGGAGCGGGCCCGCAGGATGGCCAGGGCGCTGAACAACGCACCCACCACCAACCAGGCCAGCAGCCCCAGGAAACTGCCGGGGAAGGAGCCGCCGGTCATCACCGAACGCACCGCGTCCACCGCGGGCGTGACGGGCGAGATGTTGAGCAGCAGGTTCATCCCGGCCGGGTGGCTCTGGGTCAGCACCGTGACCCCGGTGATCACCGCACACGCCGCGGCGACCAGCCGGCCGAAGGCCCGCAGGAAGGCCACCAGCGCGTGGTTCACCGTCGCAAAGGCAAGGCTGGCCAGGATCAGCACACCCGTCACGCCGGCCCAGCGCCCCGCCGACAGGTGCAGAGCCGCCTGCCCGGCGACGCTCACGGTCAGCGCCTGCAGCACCGCCACCAGGGCGGAAGGACCCATCTCGCCCAGCAACACCCGTCGGGAGCTCGCCCGGGAGGTCTTGGCCTGCTCGCTGATCCCGTTCAGGGTGGAGTGCAGACCCATGGCACCAATCCACAAGGACAGCAGCATCAGCATGCTGATCCAGCCGATGTTGCGGAAGGCATTGCTCTGCGAGGTGTCGATCGGCTGGCTGACGACGTCGGAGAGCTTCTGCCGCTGCTCCGTGTCCAAGGCCGGCACCTGGCCCTGCACCTGGGAGATCTGGCTGGCCACCCGGTCGGCGCGCTTGGCCTGCTGACCGCTCGCCTCCGCGATGGCACTGGTGCGGGTGTCGACGATCCCGCTGGACTGCTGCAGGGCACTGATCTGCTCCTGCAATGCGGCGGTGCGGGTGGCCGCGGTTCCGGCGTCGGTGGCCACCTGCTGGGTGGTCCGTTGCAGGCCGGTGATGGTCTGGTTCAGCGAATCCACCTGGCCGGCCAGCTTGGTGGCATTGTCGCTCAGCTGGGTGTGCTCCTGGCTGAGGGAGGTCGCGCCGCTCTGCAGCCCGGTGAGACTCTCACCGAGCCCGGCCATGTCCTTGTTCAGGCTGTCCAGGCTGGACGTGAGCTGCTTGACCACCGACGCCTGCGCGGTGCTGGCCCGGGTGACCGAGCTGGCGCCGTCACTCAGGGCACGCTGCGCGTCGGAGCCGCTGGCGACCCCCTCCAGACCCTGCTGTCCAGTGGCCAGCGACTTGCCCAGCTGGTCCAGCTGGCGCTGCACGGTGGTGCTGCTGGCATTGAGCTGACCCATGGCCGCGCGGACCCGCTGGCTGCGCAGACTGTCCACCGCGGCATTGGCCGGCGGGTTCTGGCCGGGGGCGGGGCTGAGCGACGTCGGGGAGGTGCCGGGCTTCGGACCGACGAGGGTCGGCTGCTCGGGATCCGGCACGGTGGGGTCCGGGACATTCGGCAACGGGACGTCGGCGGGATCCGGCCCGGGCGCGCTGGTGGGCTCGGGGCCGCTCCCGGGGTCCGGCTCGCTGGTCTGCGTCGGCTCGGGCTGAGTGGGCAAACTGGGCTGATCCGTGGCGCTGGGCTGATCCGTCGGGACCGGCTGATCCGTGGCGCTGGGCTGATCCGTCGGGACCGGCTGGTCCGTCGAACTGGGCGTCGCGGAGGACGTGGGTTCGTCGGTGGCGGTCGGCTGCGCCGAGGAGGTGGCCGTGGCACTGGGGTCGGTGCCAGGGCTGGCGGGGTCCGACGGCTGGGTCGACGCGCTGGGGCTATCCGTCGACGAGGGTTGGCTGGACGCACTGGGGGCATCGCTCGACGTCGGCTCGGTGGAGGCGCTGGGCTGGTCACTGGAACCAGCCGTCGAGGAGGGCTGCTCGGTGGGGCTCGGCTGGTCGCTGCCGGAAGAGGGCGTCGTTCCGGGGGTGTCCGTGGCACTGGGAGTGTTCGTGGCACTGGGGGTGGGCTCTGCGCTGGGTGCCGCGCTGTCGGTGGGCGGGGCGGTCGGCTCGGCCGACGGGGTCCGGCTCGGCTCGGGAGTGGAGGAGGATTCCGCCGAGGGAGTCTGGGAGGGGTCCGGGCTCCGGGAGGGAGTCGGCTGGGTGCTGGGCGTCGGATCAACCGTGACCACCACCGTCAGCCCCTGCAACTGCCGGGCGATCTCGAGCAATTCCTTGGCCGTGGTGCTGCTGGAGTTCTGCAGGCCGGCCAGACCGTCGCGGGTGGCCTTGCTCTGGCTGACCATCACCTCGGCGGTGGCGGCCAGACGGCTGGTGTCCAGGGCCGCGTTCACCTGCCGCACGGCGGCGTTGTAGCCAACCTTGCAGGCCTGGCGCTCCGACGGGGAGGAAAGGGCCCGGCAGGCCTCGGGCCCATTGCCCTTGCCCGGATTCTCCTGCACCTCGGTGGTGGGGAGGTCCTTGACCAGCTGGCGGTAGCTGGTCTGCACGGCCTCCGCCGCGGTCACGGTGGCCTCGGCATGCTGGCGCAGCGGCGCCATCTCCCGGCCGCTGGTGGCCAGTTGTTCGGCAGCAGTCTTCAGCGCCTTCACCAGGGCATCGCGCTGGGCGGCCGCGTCGTCGGCCGGACCCTGCGGAAGGGTGCGGGCACCCACATTCTGGGCCCGCACCGGGCCGAGCATCGCGGAGCGCGGGCGGTTGGGGCCGGTGCCACCCGTCGAGTCCTGACCGACGCTGATCCCCGAGCCGTCCTCGGTGGCGTCCACCCGGCCGCTGACCTGCTGCACGGCATCGGTGACCACCCGCACATTGCTGACATAGCTGCCCAGCGAGCGCTGCAGCTGGCCCAGTTGGGCCTGCAGCTCGGCCTGCTGGCGCACCGCCTGGCCCACCTTTCCGGTGTAGGCGCTGGCCGCGGCCTGGTTGGCGGCGGCGGCCCGTGCCATGGCGTCGCTGCTGCCCTGGACCGCGGCACCCTTGCCGGCGGCGTCGCTGGCCTGCCGGGCGGCCTGCTCGGCTGCTTGTTGGCTGGCGGTGGAGGCCTTGGCCAGTTCATCGGCCCGCTGGCGCGCCCCCGCCACGTCGCCTCCGACGGCGGGACTGACGGCGCTGGGGCCGGCGCTGGGGCTGGCGGCGGAAGCGGCCGTCGTGGCGGCCCGACGGGCACTGTCCGCGGCGTCCTTGGCCACCGTCGAGGCCGAGGAGGCCTGCTTGGACAGATCCCGGGAGGACTGCTGCGCGCCCTTGGCATCGCGATCGATCCGGCCGGCCGCCAGGGCAGCCTCCTGCGCCAGGGTGGAGGTGCCCCCCAGCACGGAACCCACCTCGGCGGAGGTGACGAACAAGTTGTCCAGGTACTTCTTGGTGACCGAGCTGGACAGGGACTGGGTTGCGGCGTCGGACAGCTGCCCGAAGACCACCTGGTCGCTCACGCCGGCCACCGGGGATCGCTCCACCACCAGGGTGGCCTTCTCCGCCGAGCCCTGCGCGCTGGTGCCGGTCAGCACCCGCGAGAAGCCGCTGGGGATGATCACCGCGGCGGAATACTGGCCCGACGCCAGTCCGCGTTCGGCCTCCTCCACGCTGACCCCGTAGCGCCAGGAGAAATTGGGCGCCTCCTGCTGGCGCAGGTGCCGGGCATAGTCCTGCCCCAAGGTCACCTGCTCCTTGCCGACGGTGGCCCCCTGATCCAGGTTGACGATGGCCGCCTCGGCGCGGTGCACGCGGCCGCCGGCGCCGGCGGTGCTCCAAAGCAGCGTGGAGGCGATCAACAGGGGAAGCAGGATCATGCCGATCACGGTGGGGATGCGGCCGCGCAGCGCCGTGAACAGGCCACCGGTGTGCACCGAACGGGCTGCTCGGACGAGCTTGTCGGGGCGCGCGGGATCGTCGGCACCGGTCATCCGCGTCCCCCCGTTCGGCTGATCAGCGCCGTCCACGCGCAGCCGAACCGCGGCAGAGCACAGTGCCCGCATCCGCATTCGGCCGACCTACGATGGCAGCAAATCAAAAACATCCCCGTCGTCATGTCGCGGCACCTGACCCTCGTCCCCACGAGAATTGGTCTTGGTGCGCACGTGATCAAGGCTATCGGCCCCCGCCGCGGTTCCCGAACACCCGGATGGGCGCGCAGGATCCCCCTCCACCCGGATCTCCTCCCCACACGATGCCCCAGCAGCGCCACCACCGGCACCCGCTTTCAGGCAACACACAGCCCTTCACCCGGCCATGCCCCCCACCCAATGCCGTAGCGGCTTGTCAGCCCGTTTTGCCGCCGGAAGGCAGGGATGCACCTTCAGCCAACACACAGCCTGAGGGCGGGGAAATTCCTTGTCCGGCAGGAAATCGCGCGGCCGACGAGCTGTCGTCGCGCACCCCCTGAAGCCCGGCGGTCCACCACCGAGCGCCGCCCCCACCAGCGCCTCCTGTCGGCTCGTCGGGCAGCCGCCCCCCGCGGCCACCGCCCCGCACGGGCCACGCCCGGGACATGATGGCGCGGCCGTCTCCTAGACTGGCTGGTGCCCGTCGCGCCAGGTGCGACGCCGCCCGCCGCAGGACAGAAGGGACCCCTCATGACCCAGCCCAGCCAGAGCACGCCCGACGGCACCCGCCGGGCGCTGGTGATCAACCAGTACGCCTTCCCGCGGGAGTACGGCGGCATCACCCGCACCTTCGACATGTTCAACCGGTTGAAGGGCTGGGACTTCCGGATCATCTCCAGCAAGCGGCACCACACCACCGGCGAGCTGATGAGCTCCGTCGACCCGCGCTTCAACCTGGTGCCGGTGCCGGCCTATGCCGGAAATGGCGGCAAGCGGATCCTGGGCTGGGGCGTCTTCGCCGTCGAGGCCTTCGCCACCGGGCTGGGCAAGTACTGTGACCTGGTCTTCGCCTCCTCTCCGCAGCTCCTCGCGCCGGTGGCGGGCATGGCGCTGGCCAAGGCGCGCAAGAAGCCCTTCGTGATGGAGGTCCGTGACCTGTGGCCGGAGAGCCTGGTCAGCGGCGGATCGCTGAAGGCCGGCAGCCCGCTGCACAAGGTGCTGGTGGCCGTGGAGCGCACCCTGTACCGCAATGCCGAGCAGATCATCACGGTCACCGACGGCTGGGAGGACCACTTCCGCGGGCTGGGGATCGACGTCGCCAAGCTCAATGTGGTGCCCAATGGGGCGGACCTGGCCGAGTTCGAGGTGCCCCAGAGCAAGCAGGAGCTGCGCACCGAGCTGGGCTTCACCCGGTTCACCGCCATCTTCAGCGGCAACCACTCCAGCTATGTGGGCCTGGACCTGATCCTGGACGCCGCCCAGCAGCTGCCCGACGTCGACTTCTTCCTGATTGGCTCCGGCTCCCGCAAGCAATGGGCCGTCGACGAGGTGGCCAGCCGCGGCCTGACCAATGTCCGCTTCCACGGCCAGGTGAACAAGCAGGAGCTGGTGCGGCTGCTCAAGGCCGGCGACGTCGGCCTGCACACCGTCAGCCCGCAGAGCGTCTTTGACAAGGGGATGAGCCCCAACAAGCTATACGACTACCTGGCCTCCGGCCTGGCGGTGGTCTCCAATGCCAAGCAGCCGCTGCGCAAGGTGATCACCGACGACGAGGTGGGCGCCGTGGTGGAGCCGATGGAGCTGGTGGCCGGCATCCGCCGGGTGCGTGACGCCGATGCCGCCACCATGGACCGTTGGCATGCCCGCGCCCGGCAGCTGATGACCGAGCGCTTCAGCCTGGAGGCCAGCGCCGACAAGCTGCAGGCCGCGCTGGACAAGGCCGTGACGCAGTACACGGCGAAGAAGTCCGCCCAGCAGTAACCTGCCCCGACGACGGGCCGGACACCACCGGGTGTCCGGCCCGATTCGCGTCCCCAGCCCGGCACCCCACCCGACATCACCAGGGGTTGTTCAGCCGTCCAATTCTGAAAAATGACCGCCAACCTGCCCGGGCCCCGCCACCGCCCGCGGGGGCCCGCCGGGCGGGCGGAATCCCGGGGTCGATTCCCAGAACTGGACGTCTGACACAGTCCATGACACCGCCCCGGGGCCACGCGGCCCGCGCCACCCGTCGTGGCACAGGGGCCACTCAGCGGTGGGCAAGTAGACTGGCGGCCGACCCATGGGAGTCCGCGCGCCGGAACCCTCCCCCGGGAGTTGAACCACAGAAGGGACGTCCGTGGCCCGCAAGGACAATTTCGCCAAGGCCGAGAAATCGCTGATGGTGCTGGCCGACATGGCCGTCTTCACCGCCTGCCTCTTCCTCTCGGTCTGGCTGCGCTTCGGCGGGGAGATGCCCAAGCGCAACCTCGCGGCGGTCACCTCCACCTTCAGCTGGGCCCTGCTCGGCTTCGTGGTGGTCAGCGTCTTCTCCGGCATCTACGTGCTCTACAACAAGACCCGGCTGGACCTGGTGATCATCACGCTGATCGACCAAATCATCGTGACCGGCATCATCATGGCCGCCACCTTTGCCGGCAACTGGTTCGCCTTCCCCCGCGGGGTGTTGGCAATCAACCTGCTGGTCAGCTTCGTCGCACTGTCCGTGCTCCGGGTGATCGTCTACGGCGTCTACCGCAGGGTGCGGGGCAACAACCGGGTGATGTGCCTGGTGATCCCGGACCAGGAGTCCCGCGCGGTGCGCAACTTCCTGTCCAACCGCAGCCCGCGCCACCAGCTGACCCACGTCGTCGACGGCAACTACGTCGCCCACCTGCGGGACCGGCTGGGCGAGTACGACTCGGTGCACGTCAGCGACAAGATCGACGACGACACCCGTCGCGACGTCTATGACTACCTGCTGGAGCAGGGCAAGGAGATCTTCCTGACCGCGGACTTCCAGCGGCTGCTGATGATCAACCCCAACATCATGAGCATCGAGGACGAGTCGATCGTGCTGGTCAGCCCGTTCAAGATCCCCGGGGAATATGACCTGCTCAAGCGCGTCGGGGACTTCCTGGCGGCGCTGGTGGGCCTGATCCTGGTCAGCCCGATCATGCTGGTCACCGCCGTCCTGGTGAAGCTGACCTCCCCCGGCCCGGTCTTCTACAAGCAGGTGCGGATCACCAAGGACAACAAGGAATTCGAGATCCTCAAGTTCCGCTCCATGGCGGCCAATGCGGAGGCCAAGTCCGGCCCCATGCTGGCCACCAGCAATGACGCCCGGGTCACCGGCGTCGGCAAGTACCTGCGCAGCCTGCGGATCGACGAGTTGCCGCAGCTGATCAATGTGCTGCGCGGGGACATGAGCCTGATCGGGCCCCGGCCGGAGCGGCCCTTCTTCGTGCAGCAGTTCACCGAGATCAACCCGCACTACCCGCTGCGGCACAATGTGCGCGCCGGCGTGACCGGCTATGCGCAGGTCTACGGCAAGTACGCCAGCGACTTCCAGGCCAAGCTGAACTTCGACCTGCTCTACATCAAGACCTACTCCCCGATGCTGGACCTCAAGATCGGGTTGCAGACCATCAAGATCCTGTTCGACAAGGTCTCCAGCCAGGGCGCCGAGGAGGAGGGCACCCCGGAGTTGGTGCTGCCCACCGGCACCGTCGTGCTGCACTGAGCCGGGGGCACGGATGGCACGAGGCGTCACGTCGCATGAGGTAGCCGCCCTGGCGGGGGTCTCCCGCACCGCGGTTTCCCTGGTGCTGAACGGGCGGGCCGACGGGGTGATCTCGGCCGAGAACCAGGCCGCGGTCCGGGCGGCCGCCGAAGAGCTGGGCTACCGCCCCAACAGCGTGGCGCGGAGCCTGCGCAGCGCCGCCACCCACACCATCGGCGTGGTCACCGACTCCATCGCGTCGGGCAGCTATGGCGGCGCCATGATCTCCGGTGCCACCGACGTCGCCGCCCAGCGGGGGTACCTGCTGCTGGCCATCGACTCCCACCAGGACCGCGGCCTGGAGACCGAGGCTGTGGACGTGCTGCGCGCCCGCCAGTGCGACGCCCTGCTCTTTGCCGCCGAGGGCCTGCAGCCGTGGGAGCCACCGGCGGGCTTCCTGGCCGAGAAGTGCCTGCTGCTCAATGCCTTCGACCCCCAAGGCCGGGTTCCCGGCGTGGTGTCCGACGAGGTGGCGGGCGGCCGCCGGGCCACCGAGCTGCTGCTGGCGGCGGGCCACCGCCAGATCACCTACCTGACCGGCACCGAGGAGGTGACCGCCAACGGCCGACGGATCGAGGGGCACCGGGCCGCCCTGGCCGTCGCGGGCGCCCGGTCCAGGCTGGTGCGCTCCGGCTGGGAGATCAGCGACGGGCTGGCGGTGGGCACCCAGGTGCTGGACGTCGCCGAGCCGCCCACGGCCATCATGTGCGCCAATGACCGGGTGGCGATGGGAGTCTTCCTGGCCGCCGCCCGGCAGGGGCTGCGGATCCCGGAGGACTTGTCGGTGGTCGGTTACGACGACGACCCGAATGTCGCGCCGCAGCTGGGCCTGAGCACCGTGCTGCTCCCCCACCGGGAGATGGGCGAGCTGGCCGCCACCCTGCTGCTGGACCTGCTGCAGGGCAAGGAGATCCCCACCGGTGAGATCGCCGTGCACAGCCCGGCGGTCTCCCGCGCGTCGGTGGCCCCGCCCAGGGGCTGAGCCCCACGACGACGGCCAGCCAAGCCCCCTCGACAAGCTCGGGGATCGTGGAAGGGCAGCTCGGAGATCGTGGAAGGCGGCTCGGTGTCGGGCTCGGAGCCTCGCAGCGCGGTTCCGCGAGGAGACGCGAGCGAGCGAGTGTCGACGAGACGCAGCGCCAGAGGCTGCCGATCCGACGCCGAGCCACCCTTAGACAAGCTCGGGGATCGTGGTTGGGTCAGAGGCGGCGGACCGTGGCCTCGTCGGCACGGACACTCCACACCGAGGCCTCACGGGCGTAGATCCGCGTCGTGAAGCAGGACCCGCCGTGGAAGACCTCGAGGATGGAGCCGTCGACGATGACCGTCGCGGCGCCGGGAATCTCCACCTCACCCGGGCCGTCCGGATCGGAACAGACCAGTGTCCCCGGGCCCGACGTGGTGACCAACACGGCCCCATCACCGGCCGGCCAGGACTCCCCCAACGATTCGCCCGCAGCGGTCAACACCTCCGGCGCCGGCTCCATCACCAGCCTCCCGTCGCGCACATGCAGCTCGCGCGGGACGGTGAGAACCCCGGCCCAGCCGTGCTCCGCCAGCCAGGCGTCGTCGCGGCCCAGCTCCCAGGACCAGCCGATCAACAGCACCCGGTCATTGCCGCCAGCATCCCGGTCCAGCAGAACCTGGGGCGCGTAGAAGGCGGGCCCGTCGTCCAGCACCCCGCCATCGCGGGCGATGAAGCGTGGACAGCCGTCGGTCACGGCCACGTCACCCACCAGCCAGCGCACCCCGCTCAGCTGGCCCTGGGTTCCGTCGTGGCGCCACAGGCTGAGGATCAGTACCCATTCCCCGTCCACCTGGACCAGGTTGGGGCACTCCCAGATGTCCGCGGCGGCGAACTCCACGGCCACCGGATCGGACCCATCCACCAGCGGCCCGAGCAGCTTCCAGTCGGCAAGATCGGTGGCGTCGTAGACCAGGACCTCGGCGGGGACGCCGGGGCCGCCGTGCCCCTGCACGATGTAGCGTCGCCCCTCGATCCAGACGACGAAGGGGTCCCGGGTCTCGGCCACCGCCACCCCGACGCGGGCTGCGCTGGGGCTTTCGGTCTGGGCCCAGGCCGTGAGGTCCGCGGAGCCGGTGGCAATGGCTCCCACCGCATCCGCCGGGGTGGTATCCACGGCGGTGTAGCAGAAGGTGGGCAGGCCGGCGTCCAGGGTGCAACAGCCGCTCCAGCAGCCCACCGCATCGAGCGTTCCGGGGCGGGGGCGCAGGGCGATGGGTTCCTCGCGCCAGGTCAGCAGGTCGTCGGAACTGACGTGCCCCCAGTGGATCTGGCCGTGCCGCGGTTCGTCGGGGTTGAACTGGAAGAAGACGTGCCAGCGGCCGTCGTGGAAGACCAGACCGTTCGGGTCGTTGATCCAGCCCTGCGCGGGGCGGATGTGGCGGGTGGGCAGGCAGACGTCGGGGTTCACTTCACACTTCCGGCGGTGAGGCCCTCGCGCAGCGGACGCTGCCCGAAGACGAAGACGACAAGGGCGGGGATCATGGACAGCACGACGCCGGCCAGGACCGTGCTCATGCTGCCGGTGCCCAGCTGACCCTGCAGGCTGACCAGGCCGAGCGGCAGGGTGAAGTTCTCCTCGCTGATGGTCATGATCAACGGGCGGAAGAACTCATTCCAGATGGCATTGAAGGCCAGGATGCCGACGATGGCCAGGCCGGGCGTGGACAAGGGCAGGTAGACCTTCCAGAAGACCTGCCACGGGGTGGCGCCGTCGATCTGCGCGGCCTCGGCCAGGCTGTCCGGAATGCCCATGAAGTACTGCCGCATCAGGAAGGTGCCGAAGGCGGTGGGCAGGGCGGGCAGGATCAGCGCCAGCAGGGTGTCCGAGAGGCCCATGCCGCGGATCAGCATGAAGACCGGGACGATGGTCACCTGCATCGGCACCATCATGGTGGCCAGGATCACGGCGAACAGCGCGTTGCGGCCGCGGAAGTGCAGCCGGGCGAAGGCGTAGCCGGCCAGCGCCGCGGTGAACATCTGCCCGACGGCACACAGCGCGGTGACCAGGATGGAGTTCCAGAACAGCCGCACCATGTCCACCTTGGAGAAGGCGTCGGTGAAGGCGGCCAGGCTCAGGGTGCGACGGCCCTGCTCGTCGGTGGGGGTGAAGGCCACCCACAGGGTCCACACGACGGGCCCCAGGGTGAGGAAGAGGGCCACCAGCAGGACCAGGATCCGGCCGGCCAGCGGCAGCAGGCGTCGGGCTCCGGGGCCGCGACGAGTGGTGGGTTGGGTGCTTCCCGTCGTGGACGGGGCGATGGTTGACGTGGACATGTCGGTGCCCCTCACATGTAGAAGACGAAACGCTTGGACAGACGGAATTGCAGCCAGGTGACCAGCATGATGATCAGCATCAACACCAGCCCGATGGCGGCGGCCAGGCCGAACTGCAGCTCTTGGAAGGCGGACTGGTAGATCACCATCACGGCGGTGCGGGTGGAATCCCCCGGGCCGCCCTTGGTGAGCACATAGGGCTGGTCGAAGATCTGCAGCGCGGCGATGATCGCCATCACGGTGGCCACCAGCATCGTCGGGCTGACCAGCGGCAGGGTGATCTGCCAGAAGCGCCGCATCGGGGAAGCCCCGTCGATGTCGCAGGCCTCGTAGATGTCCTGCGGAATCGACGACAGGCCGCCGATGAAGAGCAGGAAGGTGAAGCCGAAGTTCTGCCAGACGTAGACCAGGACGGTGACGATCATGGCGCCGGTGGTGCTGGTCAGCCAGTGCACCGGGCTCATCCCGATCAGGCCGAGCAGCTTGTTGACGGTGCCGAAGTCCTCGTTGAACAGGTAGCTCATGATCAGCGAGACCGACGCGGCGGACAGGATCAGCGGGAAGAAGAAGACCGAGCGGAAGAAGGAGCGCAGCCAGCCGGGCATCTTGGACTGCACGAGCACGGCCAGCCCCAGGGCGACGCTGATCTGCAGCGCGACGGCGACGATCACGAAGGCGAAGGTGTTCAGGAAGCTGACCCGGATGGTGGGCGAGCTGGCCAGGGTCTGGAAGTTCTTGGCGCCGACGAAGCGTGGGGTGGAGATGATGTCCCAGTCGAAGAAGGCCAGGGCAATCGATCCGATGATCGGCACCAGGGTGAACAGCGCGATGCCGATCACGGTGGGGGCCAGCAGCAGGGCCGCCAGCTTGCCCTCGGCCTTGCTGCCGGGGGCGCGGGAGACGGCGGTGTCCGGGGTGGCCTTGGCGGCCGCGGCGGTGTTGACGGGCAGAGTCATCATGACCCCTTCACGGCGAGTTCGAGGTCGCGCTGCAGCGTGGCCAGCGCGCGCTTCACGGTGGGCCGGGAGCCGGTGACGGCGCCCAGCACGTTCTTGATCAGGGCGGTCTCCACGGCGGCCTCCTGTGGCGGGGCCGGCACCGGAGCCGTCGTCGGGAACTTGTCCAGGGTGTCGTAGAAGACCTCCCAGTGCTTGGGTCCGGTGGGCTGGTAGAGCGTGGTGTTGTGCGAGCGCCGGGCGCTGTTGGAGTCCGGGTTCTTCTGGGCGATCCTCATGCCCTCCTTGCTGACGCAGAACTTCAGCCACTCCCAGGCGGCGTCCTTGCGCTTGGAGGCCCGCATGATGGCGTAGCCGGCGGTGCCGAACTGGTGCTGCTGGGTGCGTCCCTTGGGGAAGAAGGCGACGTCATAGTCGTCACGCTTCATCCCGGCCTGGTTCAGGCCGTGCACCCAGTAGCCGCCCGAGGGGGTCATCCCGATCACGCCGGAACCAAAGCGGCTGACCAGCTCATTGCCGCCGCCCTGCACCGGGGAGGAGCCGAGATTCTCGGCCACCAGTCCTTGCAGGAACTCGAAGGCCTCCAGCACCTTGGGGTCGTCGGCATTGGGCTCGGTCCAGCGGTAGCCACCGCTGCGGCCTTTCTGCTCCGGGTAGAACTCCCGCCAGAGCCATTCGCCGCCGGGGTAGCGGCTGGGCTTCAGGAAGGAGGTGTCGTTGCTGTACAGCCAGGGCACGACGCCGCCCCACAGCCGGTTGGTCCAGAAGAAGGGGCGGAAAGTGCCCGTCGAGGCCTTGCGCATCTGGCGCAGGTACCCGTGGAAGTCATCCCAGGTCCAGTCCTGCTTCGGGTAGTCCAGACCGGCCCGCTCCATTGCCTTCGAGGAGAAGTACATGTTGGCGGCATTCCAGCTCAGCGGCAGCTGGAAGAGTTGGCCCTGGTACATGAAGGATTCGATCAGCGACGGGTGGACATCTTCGAAGAACTCCCGCATCTGCTCCTTGTCCCGGGTGACGAACTCGTCCAACGGGTGGGCCAGCCGCTCCGCGAACAGCTGGGTTCCCTCGGTGGCCACCATCACGACGTCCGGCGGGGTGCCGGCGGCCACCAGGGTGAGGATCTTGGCGAAGAAGTCGCTCCAGTCGGCGCCCTGGATGGGGACGATCCGGACCTTGATGTCCGGGTGCTGCTTCGTGAAGGCGCCGATCAGGCCCTGGTTGGACGCCGCATCCTGCGCGGTGCCGTTGATGGCGATGTTGAGCGCGTCCGCGCCCCGCCCGGGGATGTCCAGGCCGGTGAGGCGCTTCCAAGACAGGACGGTCCCCACCGCCCCGGCTCCGGCCGCCCCGAGCACCGCCCGGCGTGTGATGTCAGTCATGCTGGCTCCTCGTTGAGTACCTAACACGTGTTAGGTTACGTCAGCGTTTGCCCCGGATGCAATGGGGGGCGGATATTTCTTCGTGAGGCCGAAACAAGATCGGCCGCCGTGGTTGGGTCGGGCGAAGGGCCTGGGCACGCTCGGCCACCGTGATGCTGCCAGTTCACCTCATCACTGCGCAGCCGTTGGGTGTCCGGGCATCAGCTCCAACAGCTGCCCCAAGAAGGATCGGCTGCGCAGTGGGTTCGGGGGGCCGGAATCAGGCGGCCAGCAGGCGGTTCACCAGGCCGACCAACGTCGTCGCCTCGGCCTCGAAGCTGAACCTCTCCGCCACCGCTCGTCGCCCATTGGCGCCCAGCTCGGCGCACCGGGCCGGGTCGGCCAGCAGCTCGGCCAGGGCGCTTCCGACGGCCGTCGGGTCATCCGGGTCCACGAAGACCCCGGCGTCGATCCCGCCGAAGAGCTCCCGCCAGTAGCCAAAGTCGCTTGCCAGGAAGGGCAGGCCGGAGGCCATGTACTCAAAGACCTTGGTGGGCAGGGAATGCTCGTAGTTGGGCAGCCGGGAGAGCAGCACCAGGCCCACCCTGCCCTGGGCGATGATCCCGGGCAGTTCAGCCGGCGGCACCAGGCCGCAGTAGTCCACCTGCGGGTCCCCGACGGGCAGCGCATCGCCCACCAGATTCCGGCCGGCCAGCACCAGCCGTGCCCCTTCGACGTGGTGCACCGCGTCCAGCATCCGGGTGAGGCCGCGCTCCTGGCTGATGTCGCCGGTGTAGACGGCCACCGGATCCGTGGCGGCGGGGTCCACCACGGTGAAGTCGCTCTTCCACGGCAGGTTGCGGACCACGGCCACCGGGCGTTCCCGCCCGTCGCGCACCGGGGAGAAAGTCTGGGCAATCTCGTCGATCACCGTGACGATGGCATCGCAGTGCCGGTCGGCCATCCGGATCAGCCGACGGGCCGCCCGCCGGGCCGCGTCCCCCTTGCGCCCCTGCAGGTAGGGCTTGGTGTCGATCTGCTTGACCAGGTCCTCGTGCGCGTCGTAGACCACCGGGATCTTGTGCCGACGGCCGTAGGCCAGCGCCAGCGGGATCAGCTCCGGGTCATGGAAGTGCAACAGGTGCGGCGCAATCCGGTCCAGCGCCCGCCACGCCTCAGCCTGGGAGCCCAGCAGCCGGGCGGCCCGGCCACGGGGGGTCAGGGCATGTACCTGCACCCCGTGGGTCACCCGGTCCGCGTCGGCGGAGATCACCAGGTGCACGTCGAAGCCCGCCTCGGCCAGGGCCCGGCACTCCTTGTTCAGGATGCGGTTGTCCCAGGACTGGTGGACGGTGCTGAGGTGGGCAATCCGGGCCCCCGCCCCAGAGAGCTGCCCGGTCACGCCGTGGGGCCCACCAGATTGCCGGCGGCATCCACGCGATAGGCCTGCAGCGCCTTGGCCACCTCTTCGGCGGCGTGGCCGGTGCCATAGGGGGTGCCGCGCTCGGCGTCGGGCCGCGGACGCACGGCCACCTGGCCCACCTGGGTCAGGTCCGGGTCCAGGATGTTCCAGCCGTCCTCCAGGGTCTCCACCCACTCGGTCTCGGTGCGCAGCGTGGTGCACGGGGCGCCCAGCAGGTAGGCCTCCTTCTGCAGGCCGCCGGAGTCGGTGACCACGCCGACCGACTGCACCACGGCATTGACCATGTCCGGGTAGGCCAGCGGGTCGACGGCCACCAGGTTGCCGGCCTCGATGTCCAGGCCGAACTCGGCGGCCTTGGCGCGCAGCCGCGGGTGCACCGGCAGGATGGTCTTGACCGGCAGCGCCGCCAGGGTCTCCAGGATGGTCTTGAGCCGGGCCGGGTCGTCGGTGTTGTCGGCGCGGTGGATGGTGGCCAGGATGAACTCGTCGCCCTGATTGATGCCCTCGATGGCCAGCGGGCGGTCCTTGACGGCGTCGCGCACCTGGAAGCAGACGTCCACCATCACGTCGCCCACCAGCACGGCGCGCTCGCCCAGGCCCTCGTCGGTGAGGTGCTGCACGGCCACCTGGGTGGGGGCCAGGCAGATGTCGGCGGCATGGTCGGTCAGCACCCGGTTGTGCTCCTCCGGCATCCGACGGTTGTAGGAGCGCAGCCCCGCCTCCAGATGGGCGGTGGGGATGTGCATCTTCACCGCGGCCAGAGTGCCGGCGATGGTGGAGTTGGTGTCGCCGTAGACCAGCACCCAGTCCGGCTTGAGCTCGGTGAAGGCGGCATCCATCTGGGCCAGCATGGAGCCGGTCTGGGCGCCGTGGCTGCCCGAGCCGACGCCCAGGTGCACGTCGGGACTGGGGATGCCCAGCTCCTGGAAGAAGCTGTCGGACATGTTCACGTCGTAGTGCTGGCCGGTGTGGACGATCTTGTGGTCAATCCCGGCGGCATCCAATGCCTTGGCGACGGGGGCCAGCTTCACGAACTGGGGGCGGGCCCCGACGATGCTGACGACGCGCATGAGCAACTCCTTGAGCTTGGTGGGCGCAGCCAACTCTAGTGCCCCGGACCCATCCCCCTCTCCCGACGCGGCGAGGGGCCGGGAGACGACGACTGTGGAGGGCAAGCCCCGGCCGGGAGACGGCCGAGGAGAGGACCACCGATGGAGAGGCCGGGGGCGACCACCCTTGCCGAGGCCGGGGAGACGACGGCGGGGGCGACGACAACTGCGCAGCCGCAAGGTCCTGGGGCAGCAGCTGGAACAGCTGCCCCAAGCATTAACGACTGCGCAGTCACAGTGGTGGATGGGTGCGGCCACCTCTGGGCGGGTCACAGTGGTGGATGGGATGCAGTCACCCCGGGCCCGGTCACAGTGGTCGACGGGATGCGGCCACCCCAAGGCCGGGGAGACCACGGCCGGGCAGACGACTGCGCAGCCGCAACGTCCTGGGGCAGCAGCTGGAACAGCTGCCCCGAGCAGTAACGACTGCGCAGTCACAGTGGTGGATGGGCGCGGCCACCCCGGGCCCGGTCACAGTGACGGATAGGGTGCGGCCACCCCGAGACCGGGGAGACGGCCAGGGGCGACCACCCATGGCGAGGCCGGGGGCGACGACAACTGCGCAGCCGCTAAATCCAGGGGCAGCAGCTGGAACGGCTGCCCCGAGCATCAACGGCTGCGCAGTCACAGTGGTGGATGGAGTGCGGCCACCTCTGGGCGGGTCACAGTGGTGGGTGCCCCGGCCCGGAGGGCTCAGAGGTGGGCGCCCCGGCCCGGTAACAGAGGTGGATGCCCCGGACCCGGAGGACTCAGAGGTGCGGCGGGGCGGGCACCTCGCCGTCATTCCCGGCTGCCACCATCCCGTGCGCCCGGCCGATCCGGACCAGGGCGTGCTGGGCGCGCTCCCGAGCCAGGGCATTGTCCGGCAGCACTCCGGCGTCGGCCCGGGCCACCAGCTCGTCGTCCAGCACGCTGGGCCCGAACTTCTTCACCCGGGTGCGGACTAGGAAGTAGGCGGCGGTCAGCACGGCCACATATCCCACGCCGATCGGCATGGCGAAGGACAGCCCCTCGATGAACCAAATGGCCACGTAGATGGCGGCGAAGACCACCAGGGTGAGCACGGCGGTCGCCGGGCCGCCCCACAATCGGGCGCTGGCGCCGGGCAGCCCCAGCTGGGCGCGGCCGCGGCGGAAACCCAGGTAGGTGATCACGATCAGCACCCAGGTGGTCAGCAGGCCGAAGATCAGGATGCCGTAGAGGATCTTGAAGGCGTTGTCCGGGCTGACGATGGTGATGACCGAGGCCACCAGCATGCCCAAGGTGGCCAGCGCGACGGCATTGCGCGGCGCGCCGTGGGCCGAGGTGCGGGCCACCGCCGCGGGGGCCAGGTGGTCCAGTGCCAGCGAGTGCAGCATCCGGGCGGAGGCGTACAGGCAGCCATTCGCGGCGGACAGGGCGGCGGTGATCAGGATGAAGTTCATGATCCCGGCGGCGGCGGGGATGTTGACCAGGGAGAGCACGGTGACAAAGGGGCTCTCCTTGGTGGTGGCCGAGTGCTGCCAGGGCTGCAGGGCGATCACGACGGCGATGGCGCCGACGTAGAAGAAGACCAGGCGCAGGATCATGGCGCGGGCGGCGCGGGGCACGTCGCGCTCCGGGTTCTCGCTCTCCGCGGAGGCGACGGAGACATTCTCCACGCCACCGAAGGAGAAGATGGCCATCACGGCGCCCACCAGCATGCCCTTGATGCCGAACGGCGCGAAGCCCTGCCAGCCATGCCCGCCGGTGAAGTTGTGGGTGCCGATGGCCGGCGTACTGGGCAGACCGAAGAAGATCAGGATGGTGCCCAGGGCGATGAAGGCAACCACCATCGCCACCTTGATGATGCTGAACCAGTACTCCGAGTGGCCATAGGCCTTCACCGTTGCCATGTTGATGGCGATGATCACCAGGGAGGAGAGCACGGTGCCCACCTCCACACTCAACCCGGGCCAGAACCAGTGCAGGTACTTGCCGGTGGCCACCACCTCCACACCGACGGCGATGCACATCACGACGGCGACATTCCACCGCATGAACCAGCCACCGATCGGCCCGAGGTAGGCGTGGGCGGTGGCCCCGAAGCCGCCGGCCACCGGGTGCACGACGGTCATCTCGGCCAGGGCCCAGACCACGACGAGGGAGAGCAGGCCGGTCAGGGCGTAGGAGAGGATCACCGAGGGGCCGGCGATCTTGATCATCTCGCCGGAGCCGAGGAACAGGCCGGTGCCGAGCGCCCCGGACAGCCCGATCATGGCGACCTGCGGTCCGGTCAGGCCACGCCGCAGGGCGTGCTCCTCCGACGTCCGGGTGTCCGGCTGGAGGTTCTGGTCATTCTCATTCACGGCCAAAGCGTAGACGCGTCGTCTCAACTCCCGAGAACGGGTCCACAATCTGACTGTCCAGGGCAAATTCAACGGTCAAACATTCACCCTTTGAGACCATGGACGCCGTCTGGTGAGACGACGCATTCCGACGCGGCACGCCAGCCTTGACCGGAGCAGGGCTGAAGGCTCAGCCCGGCATCGCCGAGGTGATCACCTGGAACATCGCACCCTGCGGATCGGCGACGGTGGCCAGCCGGCCGAAGGGGGAGTCCATCGGACCGTCGAGCAGCCGCCCGCCCAGCTCCTGGATCCGGGCGACGGCCTGGTCTGTGTCGGCTACCTGCAGGTACATCCGCCAGAAGGAGGGCACCTCGTCGGGCAGGAAGGAGTCCGCCTCGCAGATACCGCAGGCGGCCCGCTCCCCGCCGCCATTGGTGGCATAGCGAGGCTGCCCCTCGGGGATCCCGGGCATCGCGGTGACATCCCAGCCGAAGACCTCGGCGTAGAAGGCAACGGCGGCGTCGTAGTCCTTGCTCATGGTCTCGAACCAGACCGGGGTGCCGGGCTGGCCGGTGAAGTCGTAACCGTCGAAGTCCAGCGGCTGCCACATCCCGACGACGGCGCCGGCGGCGTCGACCACCACGGCCATCTTTCCGGACTCGCCCACCTGCATGGCCGGCACCATCACCTGCCCACCATTGGGCTCCACCTTCGCCAGCGCCGCGTCAATGTCCTCGACGCGCAGGTAGATGGTCCACGACGTCGGGTACTGCGGCTCCTCGGCGGGCCCCTCCGGGGTCATCAGCGAGCTCATCGCGCCGCCGACAAAGCCGTCGCCCTGCTTGATCATCAGGTAGCCCCCGAAGTCGGGGCCCTGGTCCAGGAAGTCCCAGCCAAAGAGCTGGGTGTAGAAGGCCTTGGCACCCTCGACGTCGTGCGTGCCGAGGTCCATCCAGGTGGGGCTGCCGGGAATCATGCGGTTCTCCTTGGGTCAAGAGCCAGATTGGCTCAGCGACAGGCTATTGCCTGCGGCCCGCTGGGCATATCGTGAGCAGCAACTCCTCTCCCCCGAGGCCTCCCGAAAGGCAACACCCATGCGATGACGCATCGCCACTGCAGCAGCCACCCTCACCCTGGTCGGCGCCGGGCTGACCACCGCCCCCGCGCCCGCCCATGCCAGTACCCCGCCCCGGGTGGTCTGGTCCAACCCGTCATGCGGCACCCTCAAGGTCACCCAGCAGGGAGGCGACGCCGCCGACCAGTTCTCCGAGATCACGCTGGGCGACACCGAGACGAGGAAGATCGCGCCGGGGCAGACGGTCACCTTCACCGGGCTCGGCTCGGGACGCTACCGCTGGGTCCACGGCGGTGCGAGTGGTTCGCAGGTCGGGGCCGTCACCGTCGCGCCCTGCGCTGGTCTGCCGCCCCGGCTGGTTGGTGGCGACCTCAGTGGCGACGGACGGGCTGACGTGCTGGCCGTGACCACCGACGGCCGCCTGATGTACTACCGCACCACCCCCGCTGGAACCCTGGCCAGCGGCATCCAGGCCGGCAAGGGCTGGGCCAACTTCCGTGAGATCACCCGGGTGCCGGAGGGCTACGGCGTCGGCAAGGCATCCGGTCTGCTTGCCCTGCGCAAGGACGGCACCCTGTGGGGCTTCCCCGTCGGACTCAACGGGAAGCTCGGTGCCGGCAAGCAGCTGCGCTCCGACGTCGCCAAGTACCGCACCATGAACGGCCCGCGGGTGCAGGCCACCGGGTTGACCGGCCTGACCAGCACCGGACTGCACGAACTCGAGCCCGGGCAACCGGTGGTGGAGGACGGCCTGCCCAGGCTCGCCAGCTCGACGCGCTTTGTCTGGGGCCCGGGGCCCGGCCCGGAGTACACTACGGTCCAGCCCGACGGCACATTGTGGTCCCACTACCGCTCCTGCGACCCCGAGATGGGCTGCTTCCTGGACGCCGTGCGAACCGGTCAGGGTTGGGGCGCCATGCAGCTGGTGCAGTCCCCCGGCTCCCTCAACGGGGATGCCTCGGCGGACCTGATTGCCCGCCGCACCGACGGCAACCTGTACGTCTACGCCAACCGGAGCTCGTTCGGCTACAGCTGCTCCCCCGGTGACCACGCGGGCATGCACTGCATCCAGCCGGGTAACGTCGCCTACACCCCGCGGTGGGGTGCCGCCACCAAGATCGGTCAGAACTGGAACGGGATCCGGCTGCTGTTCTGACCCGAGCACGAGACAAACACGTGGGGCCATCCCGGATGATCCGGGATGGCCCCACGTTGTTCTTCGGTTCCTGTCAGGTGACCCTGACGGGCTTGGCCAGCATGATGGGCGGCGTCGCCACCGCCCTCAGGTTCAGGCTTCGCCGTCGCCGATCACGAAGCGCTTGACGCCGTCCCACTGGGCGGGGTCGGTGCAGTTGCGGCCGTCCACCAGGACCTGGACGCCGGGGAAGGCGTCCTTGCCGATGCTGCTGAACTCGGGGTGGTTGGCCTGCACGATCACGGCATCCACCGGGTCCCCGTCGGTGTGCGGGGTGAGGTTCAACGCGGCCAGTTCCTCGGCGGTGTACATCGGGTCGGTGACGGTGGCCACCGCGCCGCGCCCGGACAGGATCTGGAAGGTGGGGAAGACCCCACTGAAGGCGGTCTCCTTGACCTTGCCGCGGTAGGAGGCGCCCAGGATCAGGACCTTCTTGCCCTCCAGGCCACCCAGCGCGCCCTCCACCAGGGTCACGGCGTGCTCGGGCATGGTCATGTTGGCCTCACGCGCGGTCCGCACGATGGTGGCGTCCGGGTCGGTGTACAGGTACAGCCGCGGGTAGACCGGGATGC
This sequence comes from Luteococcus sp. H101, assembly GCF_038433155.1. Classification (NCBI taxonomy): domain Bacteria; kingdom Bacillati; phylum Actinomycetota; class Actinomycetes; order Propionibacteriales; family Propionibacteriaceae; genus Luteococcus; species Luteococcus sp. H101. The sequence goes on along the minus strand of NZ_JBCDMW010000034.1, from coordinate 832 downwards.
AGTGCCCACCGACGGCGATGCCGGGCAGGTGGATGTGGCTGTAGGGCTGCGAGTTCGAGGCCTTGATCACCTTGAACACGTCGATGCCGTTCTTCTCGGCGAACTTGCCGAACTGGTTGGCCAGGCCAATGTTGACGTCGCGGTAGGTGGTCTCGGCCAGCTTGGCCATCTCGGCCGCCTCCGCGGTGCCCAGGTCCCACACGCCGTTGGGGGTGTCCAGGTCCGGACGCACGTCGAAGTCGAGCACGGCCTCGTAGAACTCGATCGCCTTCTTGGTGCCCTCCTCCGACAGGCCACCGACCAGCTTGGGGTACTTGCGCAGGTCCTCGAAGACCCGGCCGGTCAGCACTCGCTCCGGGGAGAAGACCAGGTGGAAGTCCTTGCCCTCGCTCAGGCCGGAGATCTGTTCGATCATCGGCTTCCACCGGTTGCGGGTGGTCCCGACGGGCAGGGTGGTCTCGTACGAGATCAGGGTGCCGGGGGTCAGGTGCTCGGAGAAGCTCTTGGTGGCGTTCTCCATCCAGGCGAAGTCGGGCTGCCAGGTCTCGTCGTTGACGAACAGCGGCACGACGATCACGATCGCGTCCACCCCGGGGATGGCGGCGGAGTAGTCGGTGGTGGCCTTCAGGTTCCCGGCCGGCACCAGTTCGGCCAGCTTCTCGGCCAGGAAGGCCTCACCGGGGAAGGGCTCCTGCCCCGCATTGATGGTGTCCACGACGCGCTGCTGGACGTCGACGCCGAAGACCTCATGGCCCTTCGAGGCGAACTGGACGGCGAGCGGCAGGCCAATCTTGCCCATACCGATGACGGCAATCTTCATGAAAGTCCTTTC